>JBFLWB010000136.1 GCA_040758155.1 Thermodesulfobacteriota bacterium | reverse complement strand
ACGCTGATCGAGGCGAGCGACCTGACCCTGGAGAGCGCGCAACCGAAGGGGGAAGGGCTGGTCGTGCACGACACGCTGGTCCTTGAGGAGTTGGAGCGCAACGCCATCCGCCAGGCGCTCCGCATCTCGCGGGGGGTCCAGAGGGACGCCGCCGGCCTGCTCGGGATCACCCCGAGGGTGCTGAACTACAAGATCCAGGTGCTGAAGATCGACTGGAAATCCTTCCGGGAAACGTGAGGATCCTGCCTTAGTTCGCGCTTGCCGTCGTGGGATCCGGGAACGGTGCGGCGGCTTCGAACGCCAAAGCGACCTCCTGGTCGAAAAGGGTGTTGCCTCCGTTGCGGACCAGCTTCAGCGCTTCCTCGGGCTTCAAGCTCCCGCGGTACGGACGATCGGATGTGATCGAGTCGAAATACTCCACCACGCCGAGGATCCTCGCGGAGATGCAGATGTCGGAGCCGCGCAGGCCGTTCGGGTAGCCCGACCCGTCGAAATTCTCATGGTGTTCCATGATCGCCCGCCGGATCGCGTCCATCCCCGGCACTCCTTCCAGCAGTTTCGCTCCGAGGAAGGGGTGCTTCCGGACCATTTCCACCTCCCTGTCGTTCAAGGCGCGTTTTTTGGACAGGATGTTCGAAGGGACGCCAATGATCCCCACGTCGTGCAGGATGGAGGCGCGATCCAGGACGTCGAGCTCCTCCTTCGATAGGCCGAGCCGGCTGCCGGTCCGCAGGCAGAGGTCCCGGACCCGCGCGGAATGGCCCGAGAGGAAGGGGTACCGCATCTCGAGGGCGTCCTTGAGAGAGGAGAGGATCGTGAGGGAGAAGTTCCTGACGTTCTCCCGGAAGGTCATTCCCTGGGTCAGAATCGAGGCGATCTCCGTCGCGATGGGGTACAGGGCGTGGAGGTCCTCCCTCGTGAACGCCTGGTCGTCCCTCTTGTTGGTCAGGTGAAGGGCTCCGAGCGTGTTCCCCATGTGTGTCAGCGGGATGGAGAGGAAGGACTCGGTCTGGTAGCCGTTCTTCCGATGCGGCTCCCCGACCGGGGAATCCTCCGTCCTTGCGACGACGAGGGGAAGCTGGTGGTCCACCACCCAGCTTGTGATCGGACCGGGGCTGAAGACGGCCGAACCGGCGAGGTGCTCCTCGCTCCGGCTGAACCCGATGGCCGCGCGGAGCGTGAAGTCGCTTCCTTCGGAGGCGCGGACGACGATCGACCCGCGGCTCGCGGAAATCCCCTGCATGCCGGTGAAGAGGAGGATCTCCAGGAACCGGTCCATGTCGACGACGGAGCGGCCCGCGTCGTAGATTTTCCGGATGGGAAGCTCGGCTGCCGGACGCTGCCCCGTTGAGGGAAGGACCGACTCGTGGAAGGTGCAGACGCGGCCGCCGCCCTGTCCCCTCGCCGCGGCGAGCGCCCGTTCCGCCTTGTCGACCAGGTCGTTGAAATCGAAGGAGTCGGAAGGGAACGACGCGATGCCGACGCTTACGGAAAGTCTTTCGGTGCGCGCGTCCTTGAAGCCCGGGACGAGGTGCTTGTGGAAACGCTCGATGGCGCGCGATGCCAGCGAGTGGGCTCCGGAAGCGTCGCTGTCAAGCATGACGACGGCGAAATCGTCCCCCCCGTACCGCGCCAGCGTGTCGACTTCCCTCATGCAGCCCCGGAGGACGTCCGCGAACTCTTGCAGCGCGATGTCGCCGGAGGAATTATGGAACCGGATGTTGTACTCCGTGAAGTGGTCCAGGTCGAACAGCAGCAGGCTGAACGTGGATCCCGACCTGCGCGCGCGAAGGATCTCCCTTTCGAGCTGGTTGTCGAAATAGTGGCGATTGTACAGGTGAGTCAGCGGGTCGATGAAGGAATAGACGGAGAGCCCCCGGACCGGCTCGTGCCGGTAAAGGTGGTTTTCCGCCTGCATCGCCAGAGCGCAAAGAAGCTTCGCGTGCACGCCGGTGAAGGGAACCTCTTTTCTGCCGAAAACCAGGGTCCCCGCGATGTCGCGGTCGCGGTGGAGGGGGAACGCCAGGAGGTGCCGCGATCCCCACGCCTCGCAGATCGGCGAAGCCCACGGACCCGCATCGGCCTCCACCGAGATCGCCTTGCCGAAACGGGACGCGATGACGGCGGGGGCGGCGAGCTCTTCGAGGATTTCCTGCCTTCCGGAAACGGAAATCCGGCGACCGACCTTGAGTTCCCACGTCCCGACCGCATTCTCCCCCGGAAGGAGGATGCCGCAAACTTCCGCGCCGGCGATCTCGGCGGCGACGTCGAAGAACGAGTTGAACGTTTCCTCGAAGCTGAAGGATCCACCGATCAGGTAACTGCTTCTCAACAGGGTGTTTACGGGATGGGCGAGGGAGGCGATCTCCTCCGGAGCGATCTCCAGCGGATAATCGATCGAGCACTTGGGCAGGAACGAATGATCGAACATCGGGGTTGCACCGCCTCCTGACACAATATAATAGCAAGGAACAAGCCCATCGCAATCGTTTCCAGATTACATTAAAACATAATAAAATACACTCGTTAGAAGACTCGCCGGAGTCAGCGAAACCGAGGTGTGAAATATCTTTCCCGTTATTGCTTATAAATTGCCTATAGGTGGTCCTTCTTGATCCGGAGCGCGTTAAACCCCTGCCGTAAAGTCGGGGAAGGAAAGCGCAAGGCAAATGCGAATGCACCATGGTTTCCAATGTTTGGTCGCAGTCAAAAAAAGACTTAATATAGGCACTAAAGCAGGAACCTGTCCCTTTCCGCCAACCGGCTGCGGCCTGCCGCCGTGGGAGGGGAGGATGTCAAAATACGCGAATGAAGAGAGGGGATGCCGTGGGAAATAAAGGTGGATCGGCGCTTCGGAAGGGAATCGTCCTCGCCGGTGGCGCAGGGACGCGCCTGTATCCGATCACGAAGGTCGTGAGCAAGCAGCTTCTCCCGATCTATGACAAGCCGATGATCTATTATCCCCTTTCCACCCTGATGCTGGCCGGCATCCGGGACATCCTCGTCATTTCGACCCCGACCGACCTTCCCCGGTTTCGGGAACTGATGGGGGACGGGTCCCAATGGGGAATCGACCTTTCCTACGCCGAGCAACCGCGGCCGGAAGGGCTTGCGCAGGCGTTCCTGATCGCAGAGGATTTCATCGGAAACAATCCGTCCTGCCTGATTCTCGGCGACAACATCTTCCACGGCCAAGGATTCCAGTCGATCCTGAAAAAGGCGGAGGCCCGCCGCGACGGCGCGGTGATCTTCGCGTACCTCGTGCGGGATCCCGAACGCTACGGCGTCGTGGAATTCGACGGAAAGGGCAGGGTGCTCAGCATCGAGGAGAAGCCGAAGCAGCCGAAATCGAGCTACGCCATCCCCGGGATCTATTTCTGCGATCGTCATGCGGCGAAAATCTCATCCTCCCTCAAGCCCTCCGCACGGGGGGAGCTGGAAATCACGGACCTGATCAAGGCGTACCAGCGGAAAGGGGCGCTGAGGGTGGAGGTCCTCGGAAGAGGCTTCGCCTGGCTGGACACGGGAACGCACGACTCGCTCCTCGAAGCGGGGACGTTCGTGGAGACGATCGAAAAGCGGCAGGGGCTGAAGATCTCGTGCATTGAGGAAGTGGCGTTCCGGATGGGTTTCATCGGCCGGGAGGAGATCGCGTTGCTGGCGTCGCAGATGAAAAACAACGGATACGGCGAATACCTTCGACGACTGCTGTCGGAACCGAAAAGGCCTTGACGCGAAACGTCATCATCGCGGCGGTGTCCGGAGGACCGGACTCGATCTATCTGCTGGAAGGTCTGGTCCGGCGCGAAAAACGGAAGATCGTGGTCGGGCACGTCAATCACGGCACGCGCGGCCCGGAATCGGAAAAGGATCAGGCATTGGTTGAACATCTAACTAAAAAATATGGATTGGAAACGAGAATATGCAGGATTGAGAAGTGCGGCTCCCGGAAGGGTTTCGAGGACCGGGCAAGGAGGGCCCGGCACGGATTCCTCAAGGGACTGTCCGCCGGATACGGAGGCGCGGCCGTCGCCATGGCGCACACCGCCGACGACCAGATCGAGACGGTCCTCATGCGATTCCTGGAAGGGGCCGGCATCGCGGGGCTGAAAGGGATTCCGCGGGAGACGGAAGACGGGATCGTCCGGCCGATCCTCGGCGAGTGGAAAGAGGATATTCTAAAGTACCTGAAAAGGAAACGGATCCCATACCGGCTGGACCGGTCCAACCTGGACACCCGGTTCGAACGGAACTGGATCCGACATGTCCTTGTCCCCTTGTTGGTCGAGCGGTACGGGAAACAGGTGAAGAAGAGGATCTTCACGTTGGGAGAAAGGTTCCGTGAGATCGACGGCTACCTTGAAAATGAGGCGAACCGTTGGATCCGTCGAAACGTCAAGAAGGGATCCGGGGAGCCTTCCGTGGAATTTATGATTAACCGGAAAACGTACTCCATTATGCCGTCGCTGCTGCGCGTGAGGATTTTGCAGAAGGCCTGTTTTGAAAAACTCGGATTAGCGCCGAACGAGCGTCTCCTGGAGGCCATGGACCGTTCGATCCTCACAGGAAAGCCTTCCGGGCGGATCAAGGCGGGAAAGGGCTGGGAACTGGTCAACCGATACGAGGAAGCCCGCTTGGTCAAGGCGGAATCGAAAGCGGCGGATGCCCTGGCGGGCGGATTGCGGACCGAAGAGAGGAGGAACGTGACCCCCGCCGTGGCGAAGCGGATCGCCGGGCGGGGGAACGCGGAGGTGTTCGACGCAGAACGCCTCAGGCTCCCGCTTCGCGTGCGCCCGCTCCGTTACGGGGACCGGATCCTTCCGTTCGGGCAGGAGGGGGAGAAGAAGTTGAAGGAGGTCCTGATCGACCGGAAGATCCCGAGGGAGGAGCGGTGGGGCCGGCCCGCGGTCTGCGATTCGGAAGGGACGATCCTCTGGGTCCCGGGCGTGATCCGCTCGGCCCATGCGGCCGTGACCGCGGATACGAGGTATGCTAAAATTCTAAGTTATTTCAAGTAGCCGGAGGAGACCATCCGCTTGAACCCGTTCTATCGCAACCTCGCCCTCTGGGTCCTTATCATCATGGCGATGTTCTTCCTGTTCAACACGTTCAAGGCCCAGAACGCCGAGACCGACGAAATATCCTTCTCCGAGTTCATCGCCTCCGTGGATTCCGGGAAAGTCCGGGACGTCACCATCAAGGGGCATGAGATCACCGGGAGATACACCGAATCCTCCGGCATGCAGAAGAAGGTCTTCCACACGTTCGCGCCGGAAGATCCCGACCTGGTGAAGACGCTGCGGACGCGCGGCGTCCAGATCACGGCGAAACCGCTCGACGACAACCCGTGGTACATGACGCTCCTCGTCTCCTGGCTGCCGATGCTCCTCCTGATCGGCGTCTGGATCTTCTTCATGCGCCAGATGCAGTCGGGCGGCGGCAAGGCCATGTCCTTCGGGAAGAGCCGGGCGAAGCTGTTGACGGAGTCGACGAACAAGGTCACCTTCGCGGACGTGGCGGGGATCGAGGAGGCGAAGGAGGAGCTCCAGGAGATCATCGCCTTCCTTCGCGATCCGAAGAAGTTCACCAAGCTGGGCGGACGGATCCCGAAGGGGGTCCTGCTGGTCGGCTCGCCGGGGACCGGGAAAACGCTGCTGGCGCGGGCGATCGCGGGGGAGGCGGGCGTTCCGTTCTTCTCCATCAGCGGGTCCGACTTCGTGGAGATGTTCGTCGGGGTGGGCGCGGCCCGGGTGCGCGACCTGTTCATCCAGGGGAAGAAATCCGCGCCGTGCCTGATCTTCATCGACGAGATCGACGCGGTGGGGAGGCATCGCGGGGCGGGGCTCGGCGGCGGGCACGACGAGCGGGAGCAGACGCTGAACCAGCTCCTCGTCGAGATGGACGGGTTCGAATCGACCGAGGGGCTCATCCTCATCGCGGCCACGAACCGCCCCGACGTCCTCGACCCGGCCCTCATGCGTCCCGGCCGCTTCGACCGGCAGGTCGTGGTGCCGAAGCCCGACGTCCGCGGCAGGGAGCAGATCCTCGGCGTCCACACCCGGAAGATCCCGTTGGGGGACGACGTCAACCTCGAGACGCTGGCGAAAGGGACGCCCGGGTTCACCGGCGCCGACCTTGCGAATCTGTGCAACGAGGCCGCTCTTCACGCTGCGAGCTCAAACCTTACCAAGGTGTCCATGGCCTGCTTCGAGATGGCCAAGGACAAGGTGATGATGGGACGCGAGCGCCGGTCGATGATCATCTCCG
>JBFLWB010000135.1 GCA_040758155.1 Thermodesulfobacteriota bacterium | reverse complement strand
CTCCCATGAGATCCAATTTAACAGGCCCGGGGGGTAGAATCGAAGAATATCGATCCGCAGGGCGCCAACTTCCGACGAGAAGGAGGGACCCATGGATTTCTTCATGAGCCGGTTCGCCGCGCAGACCTACGCCGCGATGCGGATCGTCGCCGGGCTGCTCTACATGTGCCACGGCGCCCAGAAGCTGTTCGGGTTTCCCCTGCCCGTTCCGGCGGCTCCCCCGTTCATCCTGTACGTCGCGGGGCCCATCGAATTCGTGGGTGGACTGCTGATCGCCGCCGGCCTCTGCACCCGCTGGACCGCCTTTATCTGCTCCGGGCAAATGGCGGCGGCATACTGGTTCGCCCATTTTCCCCGGGGGCCCTTTCCCCTGGCCAACGGCGGTGAGCTCGCCGCCCTGTACTGCTTCATCTTCCTGTTCTTTTTCGCGAACGGACCGGGGATATGGAGCCTCGACGCAGCGTTTTTCAGCCGAGACGCCGGAACGCGGACGCCTTGATCGCGGCGTACAGCTCGCAGCCCTTCACGATCCCGAGCTCCGCGGCGGCATCTCCCGTCATCTCGGTGACAAGGGTGTTGCCGCCGCACGACAGCTCCGCCGCGATGCGCTCGCCGACCGTGAAGATGTCCGAGACCGCGCACTTGAGCAGGTTGCGGGCGCTGATCGCCTCGGGGTGCTGCTTGCAGATGAGGATGTCTCTGGACGACAGCTCGAAGAGCCCTTCCGACGCGCCAGCCCCTCCGGAGAGCAGCAGTTCCTCGGTTCCCCATCGAAAGGCGATGAGGCCGTTCCTCCGCCGGGGAGACTTCAGGGCGAGCAGGTTCGCGTAACCCGACGGGTATTGCCCCATCCGGGAGCGGGCCAGCGCGTCCGGCGTCGTCCGCTCCGCGATGCGTCCCCCGGCGAGGACGATCGCCTCGTCGGTCATCAGCCGCATTTCCATCAGCGAATGGGAGATGAACAGGAACGGTATGCGGAACCGCTCGCTCACCCCCAGCAGGAAGGGGATGATCTGGAGCTTGAGCCCCTCGTCCATCGCGGAAAGCGGCTCGTCCATCAGCAGCAGCCGGGGACTCGCGAGGACCGCCCGCCCCAAAGCCACCCGCTGCCTCTCTCCGCCGGAGAGCCCGCTCACCCCGCGCGCGAGCAGTCCTTCGAGCTGGAGGGCGTCCACCAGGGCGTCGAAGCCGACGGACCGCTGCTCCGCCGCGCGGCGCTTGTATCCGTAAAGCAGGTTCGACCGGACGCTCATGTGCGGGAACAGGCACGGCTGCTGGAACACGATGCCGATGCGCCGCCGTTCCGGGGGGACGTCGATCCGGGCGCTGCCGTCGAAGAGGCGAACGCCGTCGAGCGCGATCTCCCCGCGGTCCGGCGCGCGCAGGCCCGCAAGGATGGCCACGAGCGTCGACTTGCCGCTCCCCGATTCTCCGAAGACGCCGACGCGTTCCCCCTCGACGATGAAATCCGCTTCGAGGGAGAAATTCCCGAGCCGCTTCTCCACCTTCATCCGCAGCTCCACGGTCAGTCCCTCCCCGCCGGCTTCCTGCCGAGGAATTCGTGGAGAAAGAGGGCTGCCAGAGAGATCGCGACCGACACCGCACAGAGCGACATCGCGATTTCCTCCCCCGCGGGGGAGCCGGCGTAATCGTAGATCGCCAGCGGGATCGTCCGCGTGACGCCGGGGATGTTGCCCGCCACGATGACGGTCGCGCCGAATTCCCCCAGGCTCCGGGCGAACATCAGCGACGAGCCGGCCAGGATCCCGTGCCGCGACATCGGAAGGACGACGGTGAGCGCCGCATCGTACCAGGGGGCCCCGAGAGTCCGGGACGCCTGCAGAAGCTGCGGGTCTACGGACTGCATGGCGATTCGGATCGACCGGACCAGCAGCGGGAAGCCGACGACCGCCGATGCGATCACCGCCGCCTTCCACGTGAAGACGATCCGGACGCCGGCGGCATCCAGCATCCGCCCGATCCAGCCGTGCCGGCCGAGCAGGAGCAGCAGCAGGTAGCCGATCACTACGGGCGGCAGCGCCAGCGGGAGGTTCACGAAGACGTCCAGCAGCACCTTGCCCCGGAAGTCGCGGAAGGCGAACAGGTAGGCGAGGGCGACGCCGAATGGAAGCGACACGGCCACGGCCGTCAGGGCGACCTTGACGGATAGCAGGATCGCGTCGTAGTCGGCGGGGGTCAAGGCGGGCATCACCTGTCTCTTTATTTCAGCGAAAAGCCGTGCCGGACAAGCGCGGCCCTGGCCGCTTCGCTTCCGAGATACCCGTAGAATCGCACCGCATCCCCGTTATTCGCGCCGGCGGCGGTCAAGGCGAAGGGGTAGGTCACCCGCGGGTACAGCTCCTGGGGGACCTCGAAAAGGATCCTCGCGCGTTTGGCCAGCAGGGCGTCGGTCCGGTAGACGAACGCCCCGTCCGCTTCTTCCCGCTCCGCGTACAAGAGGCATTCGCGCACGTCCCGTGCCATGACCAGCTTCTTTTCGAGCTGCCGGCCGATCCCCGCGCGCGCCAGCGCCTCCGCAGCGTATTTCCCGGCGGGGACGCTCGCCGGGCTGCCGACGGCGATCCGCTCCAGCCGTGGGAGGTCCCGGATCGACGACACTCCCTTGTCCCCCGCACCGACGAAGACCAGCGTGTTGAAGGCGAACGTCCCGACGCTTTCCGCAGCCACAATGCGCCTCTCCTTCAAGTATTCCATCCACTCGATGTTGGCGGAAAGGAAGATGTCGGCGGGGGCGCCGTTTTCGATCTGCTTCGCGAGGGCGCCGGAGCTCCCGTAGTTTTTCAGGAACCTCGTGCCCGGGTTGTTTCGCGCGTAGGCGTCCGCGATCTCGTCCAGGGCATCCTTCAGGCTGGCGGCTGCGGAGAGACTGACCTCGCCGGCCCACGCGGGGACCGCCGGAAGCAGGAGGACCGCGAGGCAGAGCAACGCCATGAGGAGGTTCCGTCCGATCCCGTACTTCCTCGCCTTGTACCCGATCTGCCGCGGGGTGATCCCGAGAACGCGCGCCGCCTTCGACCGGTTCCCCTCCGCCTTGGCTAGCGCCTCCTCGATCATCGCCTTTTCGGCCTGCTCGATGGCGGACAGCGCGGGCGTTTGCCCGGCGGAAAGACCTGCCTCCTGCGGTGGCGATGAGGCGAGCCCGGACGCGGGCGCGGGGAGGGGAGCGCCCGGAGAAACGGCCAGACCGGGGCCGTTGAGGATGGAGAGCGGCAGCTCCGCTTCCCTCGCCTCGGTCCCTTCCGCCATGACGACCAGGTGCTCGATCGCGTGCTGCAGCTCCCGGATGTTTCCGGGCCAGGGGTAGCGCAGCAGCCGCTCGTAAACCGACCGCGACAGGCGGACCGATTTTCCGTTCTCCCGGTTGAAGCGGGAAAGGAAGTGCTCGATCAGCGGCGGGATGTCCTCGGGGCGCTCCCGGAGCGGCGGAAGGAAGATCGGGATGACGTTGAGCCGGTAATAGAGGTCCTCCCGGAAGGCGCCCGAGCGCACGGCGTCCTCCAGCGCGCGGTTCGTCGCGGTGACGAGCCGCACGTCCACCGAGATCGTCCCGGTGCCGCCGACCCGCTCGAACTGCCGCTCCTGCAGGACGCGCAGCAGCTTGACCTGGAAGGAAAGCGGCAGGTCGCCCACCTCGTCGAGGAACAGCGTACCGCCGTTGGCCAGCTCGAACCGCCCCCGCTTCTCGCCGACCGCGCCGGTGAAGGCGCCGCGGGCGTGGCCGAACAACTCCGTCTCGAGCAGCGTCTCGGGGAGCGCGGCGCAGTTGAGCTTCACGAAGGGGCCGTTCGCGCGCGGGCTGTTGAAGTGGATGAGCCCGGCGATCATCTCCTTTCCCGTGCCGCTCTCCCCCCGCAGGATGACGGTGGCGCTGCTCCGGCTCACCCGGTCCACCTGGCCGAACACCGCCTGCATCCGGTCGCTGACGCCGATGATGTTGTCGAACCGGTAGCGCCCTTTCAGCTCCGACTTCAGGGTGAGGTTCTCGTCGAGCAGCCGCTGCTTCTCGTCGCGGACCATCTCCCCGATCCGGACCGCCTGCGCGATGCTTCCCGCCACGATGGAGAGGAACTGGACGTCGCGGTCGAACGGGATGCGGTCCTCGAACAGCCGGTCGGCGGAAAGGACGCCGACCGTTTCGCCGCCGACCTTCACCGGGACGCACAGGAAGGAGATCGACTTCCGGTCCAGCTTCGCCCGGGAGCCCGTGCGGTCGAGGAACAGCGGCTCGTCGCCGATGGACGGCACCACGATCGGGCTGCCCGTCGCGACGACGCGTCCGACGATCCCCTCGCCCACCTTGTACCTGCCGCGGCGAACCTCCTCTTCCGTCATCCCGCAGGCCGCCACGATGGAGAGGTTCGGGCTGCCGGGCTCGCGCATCATGAACGTGCCGCGCGCCATCCCGAGCATCTGCGACAGGAGCTTGAGCACCTTGCCGCAGGTGACGCGCAGGTCGAGCGATTCGGTGAGCACCTTGCTGATCTCGTGCAGCGTCGTCAACTCGAGCAGCCGCTGTTCCACGTCGGACCGCCTGCGGGCTTCCGCCGCCGGTTTCGTGCTCATGTCCCCTCCGATTCGCGGAACGCCGGCGACCGCCGGATCAGCCTCGCGGCGGCATCCTCGACCTCCGCGGCGACCGGCGGGTGAAGCGCCCGCCTCCAGCGCTCCGGGATCCCGGCCGTTCCGTAATACGCCCCCGCGATCATGCCCGCGATCGCTCCCGTGGTGTCCGCGTCCTCCCCGCGGTTCACGACTCCCACGAGACATTCCTCGAAGGAGCGCGTCCCGAAGAAGAAGTGGAAGACCGTCTGGACCGTGTGGACGACGTAGGCGCTCGCCTCCCCGCGGTAGCGCGAGAAGTCGAACCGCGGATGCGCCGCGACGAGCGATTCGGCCTCCCGCAGCAGGCGGCTCCGCCCTTCCCCGCGCAGGGCGAGATGCACCATCCGGCCGACGCAGAGGCACGCGGCGTCGGAGAGCGGGTTGTTGTGCGTCAGATGCGCCTGTCCGATCGCGACCCGCTCGAGCAGGGCGTCGTCGCCGAGCGAGAACAGGGCCGCCGGAGCGATGCGCATCAGCGCGCCGTTGCCCGCCGCCCACTCGTTGAACGGCGCTTCCAGCCGATTCTTGAGGATGTAGCCGCGGATCCCGCTGCGGCAGGTCGCTCCCACGTCCGTCGGCCGGCCCCGCAGCCACGCGGCGAACCGCTCCGCGACCGCGGCGACGTCGAACTCCCTCGTTTCGAGCAATGCCTGCGAGAGGCACAGCGACATCTCCGTGTCGTCCGTCACCCGGCCCGGCTTCAGCTTAAGCCAGCCGCCCCCCGCGATCCGGTCGTGGACGCCGAACTTCGCCCGGATCTCCTCGGGCAGCAGGAATTCGGTCGTGGCCCCCAGCGCGTCGCCGATCGCCGCGCCCAGGAACGACGCCACGGCGCGGTCCGTCATCCCCTCGCGCCCGGCGGAAACTAGGCGCCGCCGCTCGTCAGCCGGTCCGGACGACGACATCGAAATCGCCTCCGATCACCAGGACTTCCTCCTCGCCCTTCAGCACCGCGCCGGGGAGCAGGTCGGCGCGAAAGAACACTTTGCAGAATGGGACGCGGACCTCCAGCACCCGCGTGCCGAACTGGAACGCCCGCTCGAAATCGTCCGTGAAGGAATTGAGGTTGTTCAGGCGCAGCCGCTTCCGGTTCCTGCCGAGCTCCGCCAGGACCTTGTGCTCCTGCAGGTCGTGGACGCCGCGGAACAGCGCGAAGGCGGCCGGCTCTCCGCGCAGGCGAAGCTCTTCCTGCACGTATTCGTAGAGGAGGTCGAACTGCGCCTGGATCGCGCTGGTCCGGGCGGTGCCGCGCATCCGGTCGACCAGGTACGCTCCGTATCCCTCCGAGTCGGCATCTCCGATCGGTCCCTTGTGGAAGGTCGGCGGGATCCCGATCCGGCTTTCGACCCATCCCTTGAGGACGGCTCCCTCCACGGAGTTCGCGTCGAACATCCATCCCCGCAAAAACCGCAGGTAGCTGTTCTTCAGGCTTTTCCGGCCGAGCGGGGAGGTTTCCCGCGACCACTGGTGGAGCTGGAACGCGACGTCCATGTGGTCCTGGAACGCCTGCGCGCGGTCGGCCGGATCGGCCAGCGAGCAAAGCCGCTCGAACAACTGGCGATGGAACCGCCGCACGCCCTGGATCTCGATGCGCTGCGGGTTCTCGTTGAACTCGGGCGCCGCGATCGCCCACGGCGGAAGGTTGCACAGGTTCATCCTCGATGGCTGCATACGACAATATTGTATAGCTTGATGTCCAATGTGGCTACGAAATTGTCCGCATTTCGCGAGCGGGAGGCGCAAAATCCGGCCTCGCGCAATAAATCCTCCTGATAACGGCACGTTGCG
Organism: Thermodesulfobacteriota bacterium; assembly: GCA_040758155.1. Lineage (NCBI taxonomy): Bacteria > Pseudomonadati > Thermodesulfobacteriota > Thermodesulfobacteriota bacterium. The sequence continues at coordinate 30,224 of JBFLWB010000135.1, read as the reverse complement.
GCGCCGGCCCGGATTGGCACGGCGCTTGGAATACGACAGACAACACGGATCCGCCAAAGGAGGCGACGACCATGAGACAGATCGCGATTTACGGGAAGGGCGGCATCGGCAAATCCACGACGACCCAGAACACCGTGGCCGGGCTGGCCTCCCTCGGCAAGAACGTGATGATCGTCGGATGCGACCCGAAGGCCGACTCCACCCGGCTCATCCTCCACGCGAAGGCGCAGGCCACCGTCATGGACCTGGTCCGCCTCCGCGGCACCGTCGAGGACCTGGAGCTCGAGGAGGTGCTGAAGGTCGGATACGGGAACGTCCGCTGCGTCGAGTCGGGAGGGCCGGAGCCCGGCGTCGGCTGCGCGGGGCGCGGCGTCATCACGGCGATCAACTTCCTCGAGGAGAACGGCGCCTACACGCCGGACATCGACTTCGTCTTCTACGACGTCCTGGGCGACGTCGTCTGCGGCGGCTTCGCGATGCCGATCCGCGAGAACAAGGCGGAGGAGATCTACATCGTCTGCTCGGGCGAGATGATGGCGATGTACGCGGCGAACAACATCGCCAAGGGGATCCTGAAATACGCCACGTCCGGCCGCGTGCGGCTGGGCGGCCTCATCTGCAACTCCCGCAAGACCGACCGGGAGGCGGATCTGATCGAGGCGCTGGCGAAGCGGCTGGGCACCCAGATGATCCACTTCGTCCCGCGCGACAACCAGGTGCAGCGCGCCGAGCTGCGCAGGATGACCGTCATCGAGTACTCCCCCGACCACCCGCAGGCCGCAGAGTACCAGACGCTGGCCCAGAAGATCGCGGACAACAAGATGCTCGTCATCCCCTCTCCCCTCGAGATGGACGAGCTCGAGGAGCTGCTGATGGAGTTCGGGATCATGGAGGCCGACGATCCGTCGACCGTGGGCGTCGCGGAAGCGGCGGGTGGCGGGCGATGAAGACGGTCGAAGGCATCACCCGTGAATCGACGCTGGAGATGATCGGGGAGGCGCTCGAGGCGTATCCCGAGAAGGGGCGGAAAAAACGCGCCCCGCATCTTGCGCCCAACGACCCGTCCGCGTGCGCGGCCTGCGTCAAGTCCAACCGGAAGACCGTGCCCGGCGTCATGAGCGCCCGGGGATGCGCCTACGCCGGCGCCAAGGGCGTCGTCTGGGGGCCGATCCGCGACATGGTCCACGTTTCCCACGGGCCGGTCGGCTGCGGCTGGTACTCCTGGGGCACGCGCCGCAACCTCATGCAGGGCGTCCACGGCGTCACCAGCTTCGCCATGCAGTTCACCTCCGATTTCCAGGAGAAGGACATCGTCTACGGAGGCGACAAGAAGCTGAAGGCCCTGCTGGCCGAGACGCGCGGGCTGTTCCCCCTCGCAAAGGGGATCTCGGTGCTGTCCGAGTGCCCGGTGGGGCTGATCGGCGACGACATCAACGCCGTCGCGAAGGCGTCCACGAAGGAGCTCGGCGTCCCGGTCGTCCCGTGCAACTGCGAGGGGTTCCGCGGCGTGTCGCAGTCGCTGGGTCACCACATCAGCAACGACACGATCCGCGACTACATCATCGGGACGCGGGAGTTCGCGGAGCCGGAAACGCCGTACGACATCGCGCTGATAGGCGACTACAACATCGGAGGGGACGTCTGGGCGGTCAAGCCGCTGCTCGAGGAGATCGGCCTCAACGTCAAGGCGACCTGGACCGGCGACGGCGAGATGGAGCGGATCGCGGCGACCCACAAGGTGAAGCTCAACATCGTCCACTGCTACCGGTCGATGAACTACATCTGCCGGGTCATGGAGGAGAAGTTCGGCATCCCCTGGCTCGAGCTGAACTTCTTCGGTCCGACGAAGATCCGCGCCAGCCTGCGCAGGCTCGCGGAGCATTTCGACGGCCGGATCAAGGAAAACGTCGAGAAGACGATCGCGAAGTACGACCCGATCATGCAGGCGGTGGTCGACGAGTACCGCCCGCGGCTCGAAGGGAAGACCGTGATGCTGTACGTCGGGGGCTTGCGTCCGCGCCACACCGTCGGCGCGTACGAGGACCTGGGAATGACCGTCGTCGGATCCGGATACGAGTTCGCCCACGGCGACGATTACGAGCGCACCGCACCCGAGATGCCCGAGGCGACGGTGATCTACGACGACGCCTCCGAGCACGAGCTCACCCATTTCGTCGAGAAGCTCCGGCCGAGCCTGGTCGGCAGCGGAATCAAGGAGAAGTACCTGTTCCAGAAGATGGGGATCCCGTTCCGGCAGATGCACAGCTGGGACTACTCGGGGCCGTACCACGCCTACACCGGATTCCCGATCTTCGCGCGCGACGTCGACATGGCGGTCAACAGCCCCACGTGGTCGCTCGTCAAGTCACCGTTCTGAAAGGAGAGGCGCCGTGTCGAACTACCTCGGACTGGAAGTGAAGCCGCTCACGGAGCCCGGCATGGAAGAAGTCGAGCGCGTGGCGGCCTGGACCCGCACGGAGGAGTACCGCGAGAAGAACTTCGCCCGGCAGGCGCTGGTGATCAATCCCGCGCACGCGTGCCAGCCGCTGGGCGCGGAGCTCGCCGCCCACGGCTTCGAGGGGACGCTCCCCTTCGTCCACGGGTCGCAGGGCTGCGCCTCGTACTACCGCTCCACGTTCAACCGGCACTTCCGGGAGCCGGCGCAGGCCGTCTCCGACGCGATGACCGAGGACGGCGCGGTGTTCGGGGGGCAGAACAATCTGCACGAGGGGCTGGAGAACGCCGTCGCGCTGTACAAGCCGAAGATGCTGGCGGTGTTCACCTCCTGCATGCCCGAGGTCATCGGCGACGACCTGACCGCCTTCATAAAGAACGCGCGGCAGAAAGGGTCCCTCCCGGCCGGCCTCCCGGTTCCGTACGCCAACACCCCGAGCTTCAACGGTTCCCACGTCCACGGCTACGACGCCATGCTGCTCTCCATCCTCCAGACGCTGACGGAGGGGAAGGCGGTCGAGGGGCGCTGCACCGGGAAGCTCAATTTTATCGCCGGATGCGATTTCAACACCGGCAACTACCGGGAGTACAAGCGGATCTTCGAGGAGTTCGGGATTCCTTACACCTTCCTCGCCGACATTTCCGACACCTTCGACTCGCCGCTCGACGGCGCGTACCGCATGTACGCGGGCGGCACGAAGCTCGAGGACGCGGCCGACGCGATCAACGGGAAGGCGACGCTGACCGTGGCTCCTTATGCGGCTTCCAAGACGTTCGCCTGGATCAAGGACAATTTCGCCGGCAGCCACGCCTCGATCCCGACGCCGTTCGGGATCGCGAAGACCGACGCGTTCCTGATGAAGCTGTCGGAGCTGTCCGGGAAGCCGGTCCCGGATTCACTGCGGGCCGAGCGCGGGCGGGCGGTGGACGCCATGACCGACGCCCACCAGTACATCCACGGGAAGCGGTTCGCCCTCTACGGAGACCCGGACTATCTGGCTGGCTACGTTTCGTTCCTGCTCGAGATGGGCGCGGAGCCGGTCCACATCCTGTGCAGCAAGGGGAGCAAGAAGCTGGAGAAGGAGCTGCAGGCGCTGCTGGCCGCCTCCCCCTACGGGAAAAAGGGGAAGACCTGGATGAACAAGGATCTGTGGCACCTGCGCAGTCTCCTGTTCTCCGAGCCGGTGGACGCGCTGATCGGCGACACGCACGGGAAGTTCGCCGCGCGCGAGGCGAAGATCCCGCTCTTCCGGTTCGGCTTCCCGGTGTTCGACCGCGTGAACCTGCACCGCTACCCGCGGATCGGGTACCGGGGCGCGGTCAACATGCTCACGGACATCTGCAACAAGTTCCTCGATATCAAGGACGAGACGTGCGAGGAGCGCTTCTTCGAGATGATGCGGTAGAGGGCGAACCGATGGCGAGGCCGGATTACTACGACGCTCCGGAATGCGATACGCAGGAGAAGGGCGCCCCGAAGTTCTGCCGGAAGTCGGAGCCGGGCGAGGGGACGGAGCGCTCCTGCGCGTTCGACGGCGCGCGCGTGGTGCTGATGCCGGTCACCGACGCGATCCACCTGGTGCACGGCCCCATCGCGTGCGCCGGAAACTCCTGGGACAACCGGGGGGCGCGATCCTCCGGCTCCCAGTTGTACCGCCGGGGCTTCACCACCGAGATGCTCGAGAACGACGTGGTGTTCGGCGGGGAGAAGAAGCTGCGCCGGGCGATCCTGGACCTCGCGGATCGTTATGCGGGCGAGGCGAAGGCGATCTTCGTCTACGCCACCTGCGTCACGGCGATGACCGGCGACGACATCGAGGCGGTCTGCAGGGCGGTCTCGGGCGAGGTGCCGATCCCCGTCATCCCGGTGAACACGCCCGGCTTCATCGGCGACAAGAACATCGGCAACCGACTGGCGGGCGAGCTGCTGTTCCACCGGGTCATCGGGACCGCCGAGCCGGAAGCGGTCACGCCGTACGACATCAATCTGATCGGCGAGTACAACATCGCCGGCGACCTGTGGGGGATCCGGCCGCTGTTCGAGCGGCTGGGGATCCGTATCCTGTCGTGCATCAGCGGCGACGCGAAATTCGAGGAGCTCCGGTACGCCCACCGGGCGAAGCTCAACGTCATCGTCTGCTCCAAGTCGCTCACGAACCTCGCCCGGAAGATGAAGCTGCGGTACGGGATGGAGTACATCGAGGAGTCGTTCTACGGGATGGCCGACACGGCGAAGGCGCTTCGCGACATCGCCCGGATGCTCGACCTTTCGTGCGGAGGAGCCGACGACACCTCCATGCGCGACCGCGTGGAGAAGCTGATCGGGGAGGAGGAGGCGCGCTGCCGGGAGCGGATCGCCCCCTACAGGGCCCGCCTGGAGGGGAAGCGTGCGGTGCTGTTCACCGGGGGGGTCAAGACCTGGTCGATGGTCAGCGCGCTGCGGGAGCTCGGGGTGGAGGTGCTGGCGGCCGGGACGCAGAACTCGACGCTGGAGGACTTCCACCGGATGAAGGCGCTCATGCGCGCGGACGCCCGGATCATCGACGACACCTCCTCCGCGGGGCTGCTGGCGGTCATGTCGGAGAAAATGCCCGACCTGGTCGTCGCGGGCGGCAAGACGAAGTTCCTCGCGCTCAAGACGAAGACGCCGTTCCTCGACATCAACCACGGCCGGTCCTACCCGTATGCGGGGTACGAGGGGATGGTCACCTTCGCGCGGCAGCTCGACCTGACGGTCAACAGTCCCATCTGGCCGGCGATCGACCGTCCTGCCCCGTGGGAAGGGGAGGAAGGCGCAGCCCTGGCCGGCGCCGCCGCTTCGCACGCGGAGTCGCTGCTTTCCGAGGACCTTTCCGCGTCGCGCGTCAAGGTTCCCTCCAAGCCGGCGTCGGTGAACCCGCAGAAGAACTCCCCCGCGCTCGGCGCCACCCTGGCGTATCTCGGCGTCGACCGGATGCTCGGGCTGCTCCACGGGGCCCAGGGCTGCTCCACGTTCATCCGGCTGCAGCTCTCCCGTCACTTCAAGGAGCCGATCGCCCTGAACTCCACGTCGATGAGCGAGGACGCCGCGATCTTCGGCGGCTGGGGAAACCTGAAAGCGGGGATCGGAAGGGTGATCTCAAAGTTCCGGCCCGGGATAGTGGGTGTGATGACGTCCGGGCTGACCGAGACGATGGGCGACGATGTCCGCAGCGCGATCGCGCAGTTCCGGGAGGAGAATCCCGGATTCGACGCGGTGCCCGTCGTGCGGGCTTCCACTCCCGACTACTGCGGCTCGATGCAGGAAGGGTACGCGGCGGCGGTCGAGTCTCTCCTCGACACGCTGGCGGAAGGGGGGGAGACGATCCCCGGCCAGGTGACGCTCCTTCCGGGCAGCCACCTGACGCCCGCGGACGTCGACGAGATCCGGGAGATCGTCGAGTCGTTCGGCCTTTCCGCGATCGTCGTCCCCGACCTTTCCGGGGCGCTCGACGGCCACGTCGACGACGCGGTCTCCCCGCTCTCCACGGGAGGAATCCCTGTGGAGGAGATCCGGAAGGCGGGGCGCAGCCAGGCCACCCTTTTCGTCGGCGATTCGCTGGCGAAGGCGGCGCTCTCCCTGCGGGAGCGGTTCGGCATCCTGGCGTACGGTTTTTCGTCGCTGACCGGCCTGCGCGAGGTCGACCGCCTGATGGCGGCGCTTTGCGGGATCAGCGGAAGGCCCGTGCCGGAAAGGGAACGCAAACGCCGCAGCCGCCTGGTGGACGCGATGGCCGACAGCCACTACCAGTTCGGGGGAAAGCGGGTGGCGCTCGCGCTCGAGGCGGACCTTCTCATCGGGATGACGCGCTTCCTCGCCTCGATGGGCTGCGAGATCCAGACCGCGATCTCCGCCACCCGGACGCGCGGCCTCGACGCGCTTCCGTGCGGCTCCGTCTTCGTGGGCGACCTCGAGGACCTCGAGACGGCGGCGCGGGGGGCCGACCTGCTGGTGGCGAACTCGAACGGCAGGCAGGCGGCGGCGAAGCTGGGCATCCGCTCGCATCTGCGGGCGGGGCTTCCGGTGTTCGACCGGCTGGGCGCCCACCAGAAGGTGTGGGCCGGGTACCGGGGGACGATGAACCTCGTCTTCGAGGCGGCGAACCTGTTCCAGGCGGCGGCCGGCGGCGGGCGGGAGCATGCCCACAACTGACGGAACCGGAGGAGAGCGATGAAGGTGGCATTCGCAAGCACGGACGGCAGGACGATCGATGAGCATTTCGGGGCGGCGAAGCGCTTCTTCGTGTGGGAGATCGGCCCCGGCCGGGCGGAGTTCGTGTCGGAGGTCGCCGTGCAGGAAGGCGGAGAGGGCGACGAGGAGGACCGCATCGCGGCGCGCGCGAGGCTCCTGGCCGGCTGCGCGATCGTGTGCATGACGCGGATCGGCGGGCCCGCCGCGGCCCGGCTGGTCGCCGGGAGGATCCATCCCATGAAGACGCAGGAAGAGGTTCCGGTGGAGGAGATGGTCGGAAGGCTGCAGGCGGTTCTCGGCGGATCGCCGCCCCCCTGGCTGCGGAAGGCCATGGCAGGTTGATCGGAAATACCGACGGAAACGGAGGATAAGGGCATGCCGTACATCACGGGACTGACGAGAAACGGGCAGGAGTGGACGCCGATGTTCGTCAAGGCGATCGACGAGGAGCTGTGCATCGGCTGCGGCCGCTGCTACAAGGTGTGCGCCCACGACGTGCTCGGTTTCGAGGAGCTGGACGAGGACGACTCCGCGAAGATGCTCATGAAGGTCGAGAGGCCCGGCAACTGCATCGGCTGCCAGGCGTGCGGCCGGACCTGCGCCAAGAAGGCGTTCGCGTTCGAGCCCGTCGCGCTGTCATGAAGCCGCCGGCGGCAGCGGAGCATCCCTGCTTTTCCATGGATGCCGCGCACCGTTTCGCGCGCCTCCACCTTCCCGTCGCGCCCGGGTGCAACATCAAGTGCCTCTACTGCAACCGGAAGTTCGACTGCGTGAACGAGAGCCGCCCTGGGGTGACCAGCTCGGTCCTGACGCCCGTCGAGGCGCTCGAGCGGTTCATCGAGGCGAAACGACTGCTGCCGAACCTGCGCATCGTCGGCATCGCGGGGCCCGGCGACGCGATGGCGAATCCGGAGGAGACGTTCGAGACGTTCGGGCGCATACGGGCGGCGGATCCTTCGGTGGATTTCTGCTTCTCGACCAACGGCGTCGCGCTGCCGGATCACATCGATGCGGTCCGGAAGGCGGGGATTCGTTACATCACCGTCACGATCAACACCCGCCGGCATGAAACCGCCTCGATCCTCTATCCATGGGCGATGGACGGAAACGTCCGGCTCGAAGGGCCGGAGGCGGCGCGGTTCATCCTGAGACGGCAGGAGGAGGCGCTCGGCTCCCTGAAGGGGCTCGGCGTCCTTCTGAAGGTGAACACGATCTGCATCCCCGGCATCAACGACGCCGAGATCGCGTCGATCGCCGCCTGGGTGCGGGACAAGGGAGCCGGGATCCTCAACGTGATGCCGTTCATCCCGACGCCGGGGACCTGGTTCGAGCGGTTCCCGATGGTGAGCCGGGAGGCGCTGGAACGGATCCGCGCTTCGGTCTCGGAGATCCTGCCCCAGATGCGTCACTGCCGCCAGTGCCGCGCGGACGCCGTCGGCACCGTCCTGAACGAGAAGCCGGTCTTCCTCGATGCCAAGGCGAGCCTGCGCGCGGTCCCGGCGCAGGCGACCGCCGCGGGACCGGCGGAGAAGGGAAGTGGAACGCGCCGCTTCGCCGTCGCCTCCTCGAACGGATATTCCGTGGACACCCATTTCGGCCACGCCGCGGAATTCCTGGTATACGACGCGGCGCCGGACGGCATCCGGTTCGTGGAGCGGCGCGCGGTGGATAAATATTGTCCGGGGGAGGAGGCGTGCGACCGGGCCGAAGCGCGCCTTCCCCGGATATTGGCGGCGATCGCGGACTGCCGGGGCGTGCTGGCGATCCGGATCGGGGACGCCCCAAGGCGGACGCTCGAAGCGCGCGGCGTGTTCGTGTCGATGACCTGCGACCGGATCGAGGACGCGCTCCGGGACGCCTGCGCTTCCCTTGACGCGGCGGAGACCGGGCGCACCGCATCCTGAAAGGAAGGGGCCATGGACGGAAAAGACACGGGAAGAGTCCGCCTGATCGACACCACGCTGCGGGACGGCGAGCAGGCGCCGGGGGTCTCGTTCGCGCCGGAGGAGAAGGTGCGCCTCGCCCGGATGCTGGACGCCGCGGGGATCGACGAGATCGAGGCGGGCACCCCGGCAATGGGCGGCGGGGAGGCCGACGCCGTCCGCCGGATCGCGTCTCTGGGGCTGCGCGCCCGCGTCACGGCCTGGAACCGGGCCGTCGAGGCCGACATCGACGCTTCCGCCGCCTGCGGGGTGAAGGCGGTCGCCGTCGCGCTGCCCGTGTCGGAGCGCCATATCGCGGCGAAGCTGGGAAAGGACCGGGAGTGGGTGCTCGCGCGGCTGCGCGCCTGCGTCTCCCACGGCAAGCGGCTCGGCCTTTTCGTATCCGTCGGCGCTGAGGACGCCTCGCGGGCGGAGCCGCAGTTCCTGGCCGACTTCGCACGCGCCGCCGAGCGGGCGGGCGCCGACCGGGTGCGATTCTGCGACACGGTGGGAGTGCTCGACCCGTTCGCCATGTTCGAGGCGGTTTCCCGGATGGTCGCGGCCGTGGGCATTCCCGTGGCCGTCCACACCCACGACGACCTGGGGATGGCGACGGCGAATGCGCTCGCCGCGGTGCGCGCGGGTGCATCCTTCGTGGACGTGACCGTGAACGGGATCGGGGAGCGGGCCGGCAACGCCGCGCTGGAAGAGGTCGTGATGGGGCTGCGGCACGCCTTGCTGCGGGAAACGGCGGCCGAACCCGCGATGCTCGGCGTCCTGTCGCGCTTCGTTCGCCGCGTTTCGGGGCATCCCTTGCCTCCCTGGAAAGCGATCGTCGGGGAAAACGCGTTCCGGCACGAGTCGGGGATCCACGCCGACGGCGTTCTCAAGGACCCGGGGACTTACGAGCCGTTCCCTCCGGAGACCGTCGGCGCGTCGCGCCGGATCGTGCTGGGGAAGCATTCCGGGCGCGGAGCCGTCGCGCACGTTTTCCGGTCGATGGGGCACCAGATCACCGCCGAAGAGGCGGGAGAGATCCTGTCGCTGCTGCGGGAAAGGAAGCGCCCCGCATGAACGCGCCCGGAGGCGAACGGGAGATCCGGTTCGCGCGCCCGGACGACCTTCCGTCGATCGTCTCCCTGCTGGGGGAGCTGTTCGCCATCGAGGAGGATTTCCTGCCGGATCCCGCGCGGCAGAGGCGCGGCGCGGAGCTGATTCTGGGGAATCCGGAGGTCGGGCGGATCCTCGTCTGCGAAACGGGCGGACGGGTGGCGGGAATGGTGAGCCTCCTGTTCACCGTGAGCACCGCGGAGGGCGCTCCCGCCGCGTGGCTGGAGGACCTGGTGGTCGAGCCTGCCTCCCGGGGAAGGGGAATGGGGCGGGAGTTGCTCGAGACGGCGATGCGATTCGCGGAGACGAAAGGGCTTGCCCGGATCACGCTGCTCGTGGACCGGACGAACGAGGGAGCGAAGCGTTTCTACCGGCGGCAGGGTTTCAGGGAGTCGGCGATGCTCCCGATGCGCAGGACGGTTCCGCAGGGATAACGATTTTCGCCCGAATCGTCCGTTTTCTGATGTGGAATCCCGAAACGACGGACTAATATTGTACCTGTCCCCGCCGAAGCCGCGCCGGAACCGGCGGGACGGGAGGAGGGCAGGCCATGTCCCAGCGGGCAAGGCAGCTCGTGGAAGACGCGCGCAAGGCCATATCGTCCGTCGAGGAGCGGATCCTCCTCCATCCGTACCTGGAAGCGCTGGAAAAGCGCCGCATGGGGAAGGGGAAGCTGGCGCTGTTCGCTGGCCAGCAGCGGCACATCGTGGAGAGCGGCCTTCGCAGCGTGGGGCGGGTCTCCTCCCGGGAAGAGTCGCGGAAGGCGCGGGAGTTCCTCGGCGCGATGCTTCGGGGGGAGACGGCGGCGCTGGAGGCGCTCGGCGCTTTCGGAAAGGCGCTGGGGCTGTCGACGGAGCAGTTGCGCGCGACGGAGCCGATCCCCGGCGCTTTCGCCTTCAGCGCGTATGTGGCATGGCTCTCCGTATACGGAACGACGGCGGAATTCGCGGGGGCGTTCCTTGCCAACCTGGATGCTTGGGGGAGGAACTGCGGACGCCTCGGCCGCGCGCTCCAGTCGAACTACGGCTTCGCCGCTTCGGACCTCGTATTCTTCGAGCTGTTCGCCGGAGAAAAATCCGGCTTCTTCGAACAGGGGATCGCGGTGTTGGAGGATGGGCTGGAAGAGGGGGTGGATCCCGCGCGAATCCGGCGCGCCGCCCGCATGCTGCAGGGATACGAGCTGATGTTCTGGGACACGATCTGGGACGCCTCCAGGAGCTGATGGTGGCCATGCAGAATCTGATATAAGGGAAGTGAAATTTCCGGAGGTTCCATGACAGGTAGTGCCTTAAAAAAAGTTCCTGACCGCCAGGAGGATCGGGTAGACCTCAGGGATTACGTTCCTTCCTTGCTTCGATCTCTGGATAATCCCCAGGTGGATATTCCAAGGATCGCCCGTGACGAGAAATTATCGTCCATGGTCGAAAACGCCGTCCTGAGGGTTCCAACCTGCCATGAGGTTCGCAATGCCGACGCTCGCCACTTGGGTTTTCTCGAATCCGAGAGCGTCCACCTGGTGTTGACTTCTCCCCCATACTGGACCCTCAAGGAATACAACGTCGGAGAAGGGCAGATGGGGTACATCGCGGACTACAAGGAGTTTCTCCGCGAACTGGACCGTGTATGGACCGCATGTCTCCGCGCTCTCGTTCCCGGAGGGCGCCTCATTTGCGTTGTGGGGGATGTATGTCTTTCCAGAAGGAAGAACTCCGGTGAGCACACGGTGGTTCCCCTTCATGCCTCCATCCAGGAGCACTGCCGTGAAATCGGCTATTCCAACCTTGCCCCCATCATCTGGTACAAGATCGCCAATGCTGCATACGAGGCCAACGGGAACGGGGGAGGATTTTTGGGGAAGCCGTATGAGCCGAACGCGGTGGTAAAGAACGACATCGAGTTCATTCTGATGGAACGAAAACCCGGGGGCTACCGTAAACCGGACCTCGCAACGCGGGTCCTCTCGATCATCCCCGCGGAAAAACACAAGGAATGGTTTCAGCAGGTCTGGACAGGAGTCACCGGGGCTTCTACCCGGCACCATCCGGCACCATTCCCTTTGGAACTTGCCGAGCGGTTGATACGCATGTTTTCGTTTGCGGGTGACACGGTGTTCGATCCGTTTATGGGCACGGGAACGACGAACGTCGCAGCGGCCCGGTGGGGAAGAAACAGCATCGGCTTGGAGATCGACCGGGAATATTTCGACATGGCATGTAACCGGTTTTCCCGCGAGACGCAAAACCTCTTCGGGAAAGCCTCACTCAAGATATCGAAGCGGTAGGCGGCATGGACCAGGAACCCCTCGATCGCAGGATCAGGGACGCAATCAGGAGATATTGGGCAACCCGCCAGAGCCAGCATGAGCATCAGGGCGTGTCGAAAGGTTTGAAGGATGCGGGCAATCGAGCGGCTGTCACAGGCGGAGCCCATATTGACGGTTTTATCGATTTGATGAAGGAACTTCTCTTCGAGTCCGGCCTGAGGGAAGCGGAAGTGGTCGTGGCTCGGAAACAGGCCATTCTTCCCGGGTACTTCCGGCCGACCAAGCAGTGGGATCTTCTCGTGATATCCGGGAAGAAGCTGATCGGGATCATCGAATTCAAATCCCAGGTGGGGCCGTCCTTCGGCAACAATTTCAACAATCGCGTCGAGGAGGCGCTGGGAAGCGCAACAGATCTATGGAAGGCCTTTCGTGAAGGCGCGTTTCGGCTTTCGGAGCGACCTTGGCTCGGTTACTTCATGCTCCTCGATGACTGCCGGGCGTCCGTTTCGTCCGTACGGCTGGACGAACCGCATTTTCCCGTTCTCGATGTGTTCCGGGATACATCCTACACCGACAGGTATCGCATATTCTGCGAACGGCTGGTTCTTGAACGTCTATACGACGCCGCCTGCTTCATGACATCGAATCAGGAAGGCACAGCGATGGGCGACTATACGGAACCCTCGCCGGATCTGAGCTTCAGGACTTTCGCGACTTCGCTGATGGGCAGGGCGGTCGCTTTCTCCAAAATGCGGGAATAGTCGCTTCTCCCTCCACGGAGCGTGTGATGAGCGTGCAATTCGTGTACACGATGAAGGGACTCGGGAAGGTCTACGGCCAGAAGCGGAAGGTCCTCGAAGACATCTGGCTGTCGTTCCTACCCGGGGCGAAGATCGGCGTGCTCGGGCTGAACGGCTCGGGCAAGTCGACGCTGCTGCGGATCATGGCGGGCGAGGACAAGGAGTTCCTCGGCGAGGCGGGGCCCGCGCCGGGGATCTCCGTGGGGTACCTTCCGCAGGAGCCGCGGCTGGATCCCTCGCAGACGGTGGCGCAGGCGGTCGAGGAGGGGGTCGCGGAGACCCGCGCGCTGCTGACCGCGTTCGAGGCGGTCAGCGCGAAGTTCGCCGAGCCGATGGACGACGCCGCGATGGAGAAGCTGCTCGCGGAGCAGGCGCGGCTGCAGGACGCGATCGACGCCTCGGACGCCTGGGAGCTGGACCGCAAGCTCGAGATCGCGATGGACGCCCTCCGCCTCCCCCCCGGCGACATGCCGGTGGGGCCGCTCTCGGGAGGGGAGAAGCGCCGCGTGGCGATTTGCCGCCTCCTGCTGCGGCAGCCGGACCTCCTGCTCCTCGACGAGCCGACCAATCACCTCGACGCCGAGTCGGTCGCCTGGCTGGAGCGCCACCTCGCGGAGTATCCGGGCACCGTCGTAGCCGTCACGCACGACCGGTATTTCCTCGACAACGTCGCCGGGTGGATCCTCGAGCTCGACCGCGGGCGCGGCATTCCCTGGGAGGGGAACTACTCCTCCTGGCTCGAGCAGAAGGGGACGCGGCTCGAAATGGAAGAGAAGGCGGCGACCGCGCGGCGCAAGACGCTGGAGCGGGAGCTCGAGTGGATCCGGATGGCCCCGCGGGCGCGGCACGCCAAGGGGAAGGCGCGCCTCAACGAGTACGAGAAGCTGCTCGGGCAGGACACGCTGGACCGGGTCGAGGCGGGGGCCATCTCCATCCCGCCCGGGCCGCGCCTGGGCGATGTGGTCGTCGAGGCCGAGGGGCTCTCCAAGTCGTACGGCGACCGGGTGATCTTCGAGAACATGACTTTTCGCCTTCCGCGCGGCGGGATCGTCGGGGCCATCGGCCCCAACGGCGCCGGGAAATCGACGCTGCTGCGGATCCTCACCGGACAGGAGAAGCCCGATTCCGGGGAGCTGAAGATCGGGCAGACCGTCAAGATCGCCTGCGTCGACCAGTCGCGCGACGCGCTCGACCCGGCGAAAAGCGTCTGGGAGGAGATCTCGGGGGGGGCGGACTCGCTCGAACTCGGGAAGAGGAAGGTCGCCTCCCGCGCGTACGCCGCCGCGTTCAACTTCAAGGGACCCGACCAGCAGAAGCGGGTTGGGGATCTCTCCGGGGGCGAGCGGAACCGGGTGCACCTGGCCAAGCTGCTCAAGGAGGGGGGGAACCTCATCCTCCTCGACGAGCCGACGAACGACCTCGACGTCGACACGCTGCGCTCCCTGGAGGAGGCGCTGCTGGACTTCGCGGGATGCGCGGTGGTCGTGTCGCACGACCGGTGGTTCCTGGACCGGATCGCAACCCACATCCTCGCATTCGAGGGCGAATCCTCGGTCGTCTGGTTCGAGGGGAACTACCAGGATTACGAGGCGGACAAGAAAAAGCGGCTGGGCGTCGACGCCGACCAGCCGCACCGGATCCGCTACAAGAAGCTGACGCGCTGAAAGCCGGCGGGGCCGGCTTCCGCGTTCCTTATCTCTCCGTCCGCCGCTGCCGGCGGTCGTCTCCCCGGTACGATTCCCGCCGCGAGCGGCCGGGACGTCCCTGAAAGGCGTTTTTCCCCGCGCGGGGGAACGGGTCCTTGGTGTGGACCAGGGAAAGCGCGGGCACGCCGTGCGCATGCCGCGGATCGAGGTCCGTCGGAGGATCGGGGCGGTGGCCGGAACGGAACGGATGCTCCGCCGCCACCGGCAGGTGCTTGCGGATGAGGCGCTCGATCATGACCAGGAAGGGGCGCTCCTCGTAGGAGCAGAAGGACCACGCGGTGCCGGATGCGCCTGCCCTTCCCGTGCGGCCGATCCGGTGGACATAGCTCTCCGGCTCGTTGGGAAGGTCGTAGTTGATCACGTGGGACAGCTCCACGATGTCGATCCCCCGGGCGGCGATGTCCGTCGCCACCAGGACCCTCGTCAGCCCCTTCTTGAAATTGCCCAGCGCCTTTTCGCGCGCGCTCTGCGTCTTGTTGCCGTGGATCGCCTCCGCCCGGACGTTGCAGCGCGAAAGCTGCTTCGTGAGCCCGTCCGCGCCGTGCTTGGTGCGGGTGAAGACCAGCGCGTTCTTGACGGAACCGCCGCTCAGCAGATGTTTGAGCAGCTCGATCTTCTCGTGCTTCTCGACGTAATGGATCCGCTGCTCCACGGCCTGGGCGGGGGTCGCCGCCGGGGTCGCCGCCACCTTGACCGGGTCGCGCAGGATGGTGTCCGCGAGCCCCTGGATCTCCCGCGGCATCGTGGCGGAGAAGAAGAGGGTCTGCCGCTTCGCGGGCAGCTTGTCGATGACCCGGCGGATATCGTTGATGAAGCCCATGTCGAGCATCCGGTCCGCCTCGTCCAGAACGAAGGTCTCGACGGCCTGCAGCCGGACGAGCCGCTGCGACATGAGGTCGAGCAGCCGCCCGGGCGTCGCCACGAGGATGTCGATCCCCCGGCGAAGCGCCTGGGCCTGCGGGCCCTGGTTGACGCCGCCGAAGACGACGGCGTGCTTCAGCCCCGTATGCCTGCCGTACATGCCGAAGCTCTCCGCGACCTGGGAGGCCAGCTCCCGCGTGGGGGTCAGCACGAGGACGCGGATGGGCCGCTGCCCGCTCGCCTTCCACGGGGCCTCCTGGAGCCGGTTGAGGATCGGGAGGGCGAAAGCGGCCGTCTTCCCGGTGCCGGTCTGCGCGCAGCCGAGGACGTCCTTCCCCTCGAGCAGGGGGGGGATCGCCTTCTCCTGGATGGGGGTCGGGGTGGTGTAGCCAATCTCCGCGACGGCGCGGAGGAGTTCGGGGCGAAGCCCGAACGATTCGAACGAGCGGTTCCCTGCCGTAGTTCCCTGTTCCTGCATGTTCTTTTCTTCTCCTGACGTTTTTCACCAAGCACAATCGTTGGGCGGGTGGTTGCCCGTCCGGTCTTCCGCGCGGTGAAGTCCAAGGAGAAGCTTGAGGCCGGGTCGCTGCTGCCGGACCCGCTCCTTCGAAAAAACCCTTTGGGAGAGGATTGCGTCTCGGGATATTTGATCTTGAAGAACGTTAACACGTAAATGCCGAATCCACAAGCATTAATATTTCGCCGGTTTCCCTACGCCCCTTCCGGCTTCCGCGGCTCGATCGGGACCGCCGGGAACAGCAGGCTGACCGCGAACCCGCCGAAGGCGATCGCCGCCACCGCGAGGAAGATGCTCTCCATCCCCCCCTGGAGGGCGCCGGAGAGGCTCTGCATCAGCGGCTGCGGGAGCAGGGAGCGCTCCGGCCCCAGCAGCTTGTCCGCGATCTCCGTGGGGGCGCCGCCTGCGGTGAGCGCCGCCGCGAGGACGCTTCCCAGCGTCCCCACCGCCAGCGTTCCCCCGATCGTCCGGCTGAACAGGGTGCTTGCGGTGGCCACGCCGCGCCGCTCCCACGGGACGCTCGACTGCACCGCGATGATCAGCGGGGTGTTCGCGAGCCCCAGCCCCAGCCCGTACACCAGCATGATCAGCCGGATCGTCCAGAGGTCCGCCTCCGGGCGCAGCAGCAGTGCCAGCCCCGCCGCCGCGCAGAACGTCAACGCGAGCCCGGCCCGGATCAGGATGCGATAACCCTTCCGCGGAAGGATCCGGCCGGCAAGCGTCGAGGC
The DNA here is from genome assembly GCA_040758155.1 of Thermodesulfobacteriota bacterium. Taxonomy (NCBI): domain Bacteria; kingdom Pseudomonadati; phylum Thermodesulfobacteriota; species Thermodesulfobacteriota bacterium. The sequence continues at coordinate 13,653 of JBFLWB010000135.1, read as the reverse complement.
GATCGGCCATCCGATCGCGACCGGCGCGATGGCGCTGCCCGCCTCGTAAGCGGACCCCGAGAGCACGGCCTGCACGTACAGCGGCACGAAGGTGACCGCGGAGATCATGGCGGCACCGACCAGCGCCCCGGTGGACGATGCGACGGCGATGACCGGCTGCGCGAAAAGGTCGAGCGGCAGGAGCGGCTCGGAGGCTCTCCGCTCCGTCTGGAGGAACACGACCAGGGCGACGGCTGCCGCGGGGAGGTAGACGAGCCCCTCCCCCCGGGCGCGGGTCCCGAGGAGCGCGAGGACGACCGTGAAGGAAAGCAGCAGCGCGCCCGCGACGTCGAGCCGGTGCTCCCGCCGCTCCACCTTCTCGTGATAGGCGAGCAGCAGCGCCGCGGCGCACCCCAGCCCCAGCGGAATGTTCACATAGAACACCCAGCGCCAGGAAAGCCAGTGGACGATGGCGCCGCCGAGGATCGGACCGATCAGCCCCGCGACGCCCCACACCGCGCTCAGCGCCCCCTGGATGCGCGCCCGCTGGTGCACGTCGTAGAGATCGCCCACGATGGTCATCGCGATGGGCTGGACGGCGCCCGCGCCCAGCCCCTGGATCGCCCGGTAGAGGATGAGCTCGCTCATGCCGTCGGCGTGGCCGCAGAGGAAGGAGCCGGAAAGGAAGAGGGCGAGCCCCGCCAGCATCACCGGCTTGCGCCCGTAGAGGTCGGCCAGCTTCCCGTGGATGGGAAGCGTCACGGTGGCGGTGAGCATGTAAGCCGCGAACACCCAGGCGTACAGGTGGAGCCCGCCCAGGTCTCCCACCGCGGTGGGCATCGCCGTGGAGACGACGGTCATCTCCATGGCCGCGATGAAGAGCCCGAGGAGGAGGGCGACGACCGTCAGCGTCCTGTTGGTCCGGCGGGCCAAAGGTTTACGGGGCCTTCCGCGGGGAAAGGGCCGGCGACATCTCCACGAGGCGCGCGGCGAGGGAGGCGAGCTCTTCCCGGAGCGCGGGATCCAGGGCGTCGCGCCAGCGGGCCGGGATCGCCTCGAGGCCGTACCGGGCGCCCGCGATGGCGCCCGCGATGGCGCCCGTGGTGTCCGAGTCGTCGCCGCGGTTGACCGTCTTCACGAGGCACTCCTCGAAGGAGCCTGTCGCGAAGAATGCGGAGAGGACCGTGCGGAGCGTGTCGGCCACGTAGGCCGTCGCCCCCCCGTCATACCCGTTGAAGCGGAACGCGGGGTGCCGGGAGACCAGCTCGTCCGCGGCCGCCCGCAGCTTCCGGGCGGAGGAGCCGAGGACCCCCCGCTGGACAAGGATCCCCACCGCGACGCACGCGGCGTCGGAGAGCGGGTGGTTGTGGGTCAGCCGCGCCTGCTCGACGGCGAGCCGCCCCATCCGCTCCTCGTCCCCGAGAGTGTACAGCGCCACCGGCGCCATCCGCATGGCGGCGCCGTTGCCGGCGTCCCGCTCGTTCGGCGGGGTCTGGAGCTGCTTCTTCCCGCGGTATTCCGCGATCCCCCGCCGGCAGGTGGCGCCGACGTCCACGGGGTTCCCCGCGAGCCACTCGGCGAAGCGGTCCGCGACGCCGACGAGGTCCCACCCCCCGCGAGAGACGATGGCCCGGGCGATGCAAAGCGACATCTCCGTGTCGTCCGTGACCTGCCCGGGCGCCAGGTCGAGCCATCCCCCGCCGGCGATCTCCCGGTGGACGCCGAACCGCTCCCGGATCTGGTCGGGCGACATGAATTCCGTGGTGGCTCCGAGCGCGTCGCCGACGGCCGACCCGAGAAGGACGGCGTGCGCCCGAGCGGCGATCTCCCCGCGGTCCGGGGTTTTTTGCGCTCGAGGAGTCAATACGACCTCACGGTCACTTCGAAATCCCCCCCGATCACAAGAGACTCCTCCTCCCCTTTCGGCAGGACGCCGGGAAGCAGGTCGGAACGGAAGAAGATCTTGGAGGCGGGGACCTCCGCCTCGAAGACGTGGCTTCCGAACTCCCAGGCGTACTCGAGGCGGGAGGAGAAGGAGTTCAGGTTGTTCATCCGGACCACCGCGCTTCCGTCGGGGCGCTCCTCGAAGAACCGGTAATCCCCGATATTGCGGATCCCCCGGTACAGGCGGAAGGCCGGCACGCCGGGGTGCCTTCGCCCGAGCTCGTACTGGACGTATTCGTAGACCAGGTCGAATTGCGCGAAGACGGCGTTCGACCGGGCCTCCCCCCGCATCCGTTCGCCGAGGTAGGCGAGGTACTCCCGCGAGTCCGCGCGGTCGATCCGCCCCGCGTGATAGACGGGAGGAATCCCGAAGCGGCTTTCCACCCAACCCTTGAGGACCGCGCCTTCCCCGGAGCTCGCGTCGTGGATCCACCCGCGCAGGAACCGCAGGTAGCCGTTCCGCAGCGACCGCCGGTCGGAAGCGGATGCGCCGCGGGGGACCGGCCCGGCCAGGAAGAAGTCGTCCATGTAACGGCGGAAGCGGCGCTCCCGCTCCCTGGGGGCGGCGCAGCGGTCCAGGAGGGCGAAGAGGGGCCCGTGGTCGCGCCGCACTCCCTGGATGCAGATCGGCCGGGGGTTCCGGTTGAAGCGGGGGGAGGCGATCACCCGGGCGGTATGGTCGCAGCGGTTCATGGGAAGAGGATCGAGGGCCATCTCCTAATGATACTTCCTTTCCGGACGCCCTTCCGATATGTTCGGGTGACAGGGGAACCGGCGCGTGCTATTGAATTGGGGTCGGCGCGCCGTGCATTTCATCGCCTCCGGGAGGGAGAACCGGTGAGAAGGACTGCGTTGCTTTCTGCCGTCGTACTGCTGTTCCTTGGAGCGGCCGCGGCCGTCGGCGCGGCCACCGAAGGAAAGCTGCCGAAGGTCATCGTCCTCGGAGCGATGTCCAAGACTTACGAACCGGTCCGGTTCGACCACGAGAAGCACGTCTCGCTGGCGGACGGCTGCGGAGGGTGCCACCACCAGCACCGGTCGATGCAGGTCCACGCCTGCAAGGACTGCCACCGCTACGACCCGGCCTCCTTCAGGAAAAACGTGCTTGCCGACCGGCTCCTGCCCTGCCGCGACTGCCATCCGAGGGCCGAAAACCCCGGCATCTCGGGGATGCTCGGCCTCCGCTCCGCCTACCACAACGCCTGCAACAAGTGCCATTGGGGGGAGGTGGGCAGCAAGAACCTGGGCGGCTGCACCGAGGTGTGCCACCTCGCGAAGGCGCCCGCGAAGCAGGAGTCGGGGAAGTAGGGATGCTTATCAGGCCCGGCCGATCAGAAACGGGCGGATGAGGAAATAGATCCCGATCGCGGCGACTCCTGCGCCCGAAACGCGCCGGAGCCACGTGCTTCCCGACCGGAAGCGACTGCCCTCCAGGCCGCGCCGGAACAGCGCGGCGCCGGAGCCTGCCGCGGCGACGGGGATGCAGTGCCCGATGCCGAACAGCACGATGAGCAGGATCCCCGTCGCGACCTTTCCCTGCAGGGTGATGACCGCCAGGAGAGGCGCGATGAACCCGAAGGTGCACGAGCCGGAAAGCACGCCGTAGGCCAGACCGAGGAAGAAGGCGCCGCCGATCCCACGGACTTTCAGCCGCCCCATCAGGCTCCCCCCGCCGGGGACGGAGCATATCGGCACGCCGAGCATGTCGAGCGATGCCCAGATCAGGACGGCCCCCACGGGGATCGTCCACCAGGGCCCGGCGTCCCCCAGCATCCGCCCGAGCAGGGCGCAGACCACGCCGACCAGGGCGATGGTGAGGAACAGGCCGAAGGTGAACGCGGCCGCATAGGCCGCCGCGCCGCCGGACTTCATGCTCCGTTCCTGCCCTCCGACGTAGCCGGCGATCAACGGGATGGAGGCCATGTGGCAGGGGCTCAACAGCGCGCTGACCATCCCCCACAGGAAGCAGCCGGCCGCCGCGGCCGCCAGCCCCCCCGTCATCCAGTCGTTCACCGCCAGCAGGAACCGGTCCGGCATTCCGCCCCGTCCTCCGTCAGGAAACGCCGAGCCGCGCGAGGGCGTCGACGATCCGCTTCTTGTCCATGACGCCCGTATTCCGGAAGGCCTCCCTGCCGCGCGCGTCGAAGAAGATCTGCGTCGGGATCGCCTTGATCCCGTACTTTTTCGCCTGTTCCGGCTCTTTCCAGACGTCGATGAAGACGATGTCCGCCTTCCCGGCATACTCGGCCTTGACCTCTTCCAGGATGGGCGCCATCAGCTTGCAGGGGACGCATTCCTCCGCTCCGAGGTCGAGCATGGTGACCCTGCCGGTGCCGGGAGAGGGAGCCGGGACGCCATGCGCCGAGGGGCCGGCCATCCCGAAAGGGGAAGGCCCCGTGCGGGATTCGAGCACGGAGAGGACGACCAGCGTCGCGAAGGCGGCCGCCGCCCCCAAGATCCACCATTTCGCGTTCCGCTTCATGCGGGTTTCCTTCCGGCCGCCCGTTCGATCCATTCGCGGATCTTCGCCTTGGCCGGGACCGATCCCGCCGCCAGCACCTTGCCGCCGATCATCAAGGCCGGCGTCCCCATGATGCCGGAGCGCATGATCTCCTTCAGGTCCGATACGTGCTCCAGGTCGGCGTCGATCCCGGTCTCGGCGAGGATGGTCCGGACGTCCTCCTCGAGCTGCCGGCATCGCGGGCAACCCTGGCCGAACACCTTGATGTTGATGCCGCCGCCGGGCGCTTCCTCGACCGCCGCGCCGATGAACTTCTTGTATTCGCGGAGGAAGGCCTGCCGGTACAGCTCCCGCCTGGCGGGATAGATGTAGTTGCGCTTCGAGAGCGCCTCCAGCAGCATCTCGCCGATCTTGCCGTCCGGCATCCCTTCGCACCGCTCCGCGGCATCCCGCAACGCCTCTTTCAGTCCCGCGATGCCTGCCACGTCTTCGCCGATGCGGATCCGCGTGACCTCGGTCAACGGTCGCCCTCCTTCCGGAACAGGATTTCCAGGCGGCGCCGCAGTTCGTCCCTTGCCTCCCGGAACGCCGCCATCGTTTCCTCTTCGTCCCCGTCGACCCGCGCCGGGTCCGGCATCCCCCAGTGGAGCCGGTGCACCTTCCCGGGGAACACGGGGCAGATTTCCTCTGCGCACAGGGTGACGACGGCGTCCACGGAGGAGGCGTCGATCGACCCGATTCCCTTGGGTCGTTGGCCGGAGATGTCGATCCCGATTTCCGCGAGGGCCCGCACCGCCTGCGGCCGGACCGCCGTCGGGACGGATCCCGCGGAGGACACGCGGACGCCTTCCGGAGCGAGGGCGCGAGCGATCCCCTCGGCCATCTGGCTGCGCGCCGAGTTCCCGACGCAGAGGAACAGGATGTGCCGCGGCCGCAGCGCGCGAAGGGTCGCCGCCTCCGCCATCCATTCCGTCACGGTCCTCGAAGTCATGCGGGTTGCCTGCGCCCGGGAAGCGCCAGTCCGTTTTCGCAGATCGTCGTCGGGCCGGCGCGCCGGGCCAGCGCGGTCCTCTCCATGTCCCGGAGGACGACGGGGTCGTCGTTGAGCCATTTGCGGAGGTTCCTGAGCATCTCCCCGGCGAACGGGTTCCCGCTCTTCCCGTCGAGGGAGTAGTACACCCATTTCCTTTCGCGGCGGTCCCGGATCAGGCCGGCCGCCCGCAGAAGGAAGAGATGCTTCGAGATCGTGGACTGTCCCAGGGAGACGACGGCGATGATCTGGCAGACGCAGAGGTCTCCGGTCTCCAGGATCTTCAGGATCCGCACCCGGGTGGGGTCGGACACGGCCTTCATGACGTCTTCATAGGCGCGCAGGGTCATGTCGAATCCTCATATCGTCAATCAGCGTATTGACATCTTATCCTTTCCGGCGGAAAATGACAATGCTTCCGCACCCTTTCCGCGCGGGAACATCCGAAAAACCGGGAGGTCGTCATGATGGTGGAGGAACTCGAGCGGGGATTCCTCGCGCTGTCCGAGCAGGACCGGATGGAGGTCCTCCGGAGGATCCTGCCTGTTTTCTGTCAGGACATGCTGCGAAACGAGGAGAAGATGCAGGAGATGTTCCTCCTGTTCGTGCGGGATTGCGGCAGGCCGATGAAGAACATGTTCTCGGCCATGGCGACGATGATGGGGCACAAGGGCTGCCAGGGATAAACGGAGGGAAAGCGATGCCGAAGTACAGCTATTTCTGCAAGGCGTGCGCCGAGCCGTACGAGATGCGCATGTCCGCCGAGGAGAAGGAAGGATGGGTCCCGAGCTGCCCGAATTGCGGCGACGGCGCGGAGGGGCAGGAGCTCTTCGGTGTCGCACCCGACGGCGCAAAGCGCTCCAAGGGTGGCTGCTGCGGCTCGGGCGGCGGCTGCTGCGGATGAGCGTTTCCGAATCCTCCGCTCCGGGGGGAACCGCCCCGGCGAAGCGGCTCAACGTCTTCGAGCGGTACCTGAGCCTCTGGGTCGCCCTGTGCATGGGGGTGGGCATCTTCCTCGGCAAGGCGTTTCCCGCGGCGGTCGACGCGCTGCGGCGCATGGAATTCGGACAGGACAGCCAGATCAACATCCCGATCGCGGTTCTGATCTGGCTGATGATCTACCCGATGATGCTCAAGGTGGATTTCACCTCGGTCCTGGGCGTGCGGAAGCGCCCGAAGGGCCTCGTCGTGACGCTCGTCGTCAACTGGCTGGTCAAGCCGTTCTCGATGGCGCTGATCGGATACCTCTTCTTCAAGCACCTGTTCCTTCCCTGGATCGGCCCGGAGCTGGCGGACCAATATATCGCCGGCGTCATCATCCTCGCCGCCGCCCCCTGCACCGCGATGGTCTTCGTCTGGAGCTACTTGACCGACGGCGACCCGGCCTACACCTTGGTCCAGGTCTCCGTGAACGACCTGATCATGCTGGTCCTGTTCGCCCCCATCGTGAAGTTCCTGGTCAGCGGCGCGTCGTCGCTGCACGTTCCCTTCATGGTGCTGGTCTACGCGGTGGTGTTCTTCATCGTCATCCCGCTGTCGGCGGGAGTCGTTTCGCGGACGTGGCTGATCCGGGTGAAGGGGACGGAATGGTTCGAGCGGTTCCTGTCGGTCCTCCATCCGGTGACGATCCTTGCGCTGCTGGCCACCCTGGTTTGCATCTTCGCATTCCAGGCCGACAACATCACGGCGCGGTCGTTCCACATCCTGCTGATCGCCGTGCCGATCCTGATCCAGGTCTATTTCAACTCGTCGCTGGCGTACGGGCTGATGAAATGGCTGAAGGTCCCGCACGCGGTGGCGGCGCCGGGGGCGCTGATCGGGGCGAGCAACTTCTTCGAGCTGGCCGTGGCCACGGCGATCGCGCTCTACGGCCCCGGCTCCGGGGCGGCGCTTGCGACCGTGGTCGGCGTCCTTGTGGAGGTCCCCGTCATGCTCTCGGTCTGCTCGGTCTGCAACCGGACGCGCCACTGGTTCCCGGCGACAGCGTGAGCGGAATACTACCCGATGCGGAGGGATTGATGGATCGCGTCCAGGAGATCTACCGGGGCGACCGGCTGATTCAGGACTTCGGGATGAAGCTGATCGAGGCGCGGGACGGCTACGCGAAGCTGTCGGTGGTCGTCGAGGAGCGCTTCCTCAACGCGCACAATATCGGGCACGGCGTGCTGCTGTTCGCGGTCGCGGACGCCGCCTTCGCCCTTTCGGTCAACGCCGTGACGGACGCCACCGGCGTGAGCTGGGGATTCAACATCATCCGGGCGGCGAAACCCGGGGAGACGCTGATCGGCGAGTCGCGCGCGATCCACAAGGGGCGCCAGTCGATCGTGTGCGAGCTCACCGTGACGAACGGGGAAGGGCGCGTCCTGGCGAAGGGGATCTCCACGGCGCTTCCCGTATCCCGCGAAGCGCTCGCCGGCGGCGGGAAGAAGGGGGGCTGAGCCCCTTCAGCGGCCCATCGCGCGCAGCAGCGACGACTGGGACACCGCGTAGTCGAAGGCCGTGTTGACGGTCTCGGTGTCGGCGCTGACCATCTGCGTCTGCGCGTCGGTCATCTCGATGATGTCGCCGGCCCCGACCTCGTACCGGGCCGTGGCGAGCCGCAGGTTCTCCGCGGCCGCCTCCCGCTGCTTCCTGCGGGCCTCCAGCCGCTCCTTCGCCTCCTGGACGCCGTAGGCCGACCGCTCCACCTCGAGCCGGACGCGGCGCTTCGCCTCGACGGTCTCGTACCGGACGGAGGACAGCGCCGCCTGCGCCTCCCGCATCTGCTCGCGGGTCAAAAATCCCGTGAAGAGCGGCTGGTTCAGCGTCAGGGAGAGCAGGTAGTTCTCCTCGAGCGGGTAATCCTCCCCGGCGTATCCGTACTCCGCGGCGCCCGCCACAAAAGGCAGCCTGTTCGCCCTGGCGAGCCGCAGCGTTTCGTTCGCGGCCCGCTCCTTCTCCGCCAGTGCGCGCAGCTCCGGCCGGTTCCGGTGCGCCTCCGCGATCCATTCCTCGAGCGTTCCATCGAGTGCCATTTCGGGAAGCTCGCCGAGGAGCAGGAAATCCGCCGGGCCGTCGAGTCCGATCGCCTGGAGCAGCGTGATCCGCGCCACGCGGAGGTCGTTCCGGGCCTGCCCCAGCAGGGCGCGGGAATCGTACAGGTTCGCCTCCGCGCGGACGAAGTCGATCTTGGCCCGCACTCCCGTTTCATAGAAGGCCTGCGCCTGCCGGAAGAGCGATTCCCGCTGCCGGACGTTCTTCTCCTGGAACTGCACCGCGTTCTCCGCGCGCAGGACGTTGTAGAAGGCGACCTTCGCGTTGAAGAGCACGTCCTCGCGCGTCGTCGCCGCGTTTTCCCGGACGATCCCGGCGAGCGCGTCCGCCCGGTCCACCGCCGCCCCGGTCCGGCCGAAGTCGTAGATCGTCCACTGGAGGTCCCCGCGGACGAAATCGGTCTCGAGGGTGACGCTCGAACGCGATTGCGCGGAGAAGGACTTCGTCCGGCTCCTGCCGGCGGAAAGGTCCACGAAGGGGTATCGGGCGGCCTCCGCCTGCCCCTTCCTCGCCGCCGCGGCCGCGACGTCCGCGCCGGCCTGCATCAGCAGCGGGTGGTTCTTCAGGGCGAAGGCGGTCACGTCGTCGAGCGTCCAGACGACCGGGAACGGGCGGCTCCCGGGCGGAACGGCCGCGGCGTTGTCCCCGGCCGCAAGGGCGGGGGAAGCGGCCAGCAGGACGAGCAGAAAAACGACGGACGCGGTCCGCGCGATACGGGTCAAGGATGCCTCCCGGGATATGCACCGGTTTCGTGCCTGGTCTTCCGGCAGTGATTCATCGTAGGAGGGGGGGTCGGAACGTGTCAACCCGCATTTCTCACCAGGGTCCGTAGCGAGGCGGTGGAGACGGGCGTGGCTACAAGGCGTCGCGACCGAGGGCCCCGGAGGCGCACTTGACAGTGCGTCGAGGAGCCCGACCGAGCGCCCCACTCCCGTACATGAAACGCTCCCTGGGGTACCCCCGGGCGCCGGCACATCATGCCGTTCTCGGCGGGAGGGGCACAACGCAGCAGGTATGCCCGTATCCGCCGGCCGCTCCGCGCCATCCATGGCGCCCGCGGCACTTGTCCATCCATGGACGTCGCCGCAGTAGGAGGCTGGTGAGAAATGCGGGTTAGGGGCGCGGATCGCCCGCGCCCCTTCCTTAACGCTTCATGCAACGTCTTACGCGGCCGTCAGGAGCCTTCCCGGCTCCAGCCGGAGGATGGCGTCGGCGATCACGCCGGGGCGGCTTAGGACCGGGCAGCCTCCCCACCGCTCCAGCGGCTCGATCCCGATGCGGATCATCCCGCTGTGCTGGGACGGGTCGCTGTCCCGGACCGGATCGGGGTCCACGTATCCGAGGTTGCGGCGAAGCCGCTCGATGTCCTCTTTCCGCCCGGTGAGGAATTCCCAACCCGGCCCGACCTTGAATGCCTTCGCATAGGCCTTCATGACGGACTGCGTGTCGTTCTCCGGGTCGAGGGTGATGGAGTAGAAGAAGATGTCCTTTCCCATCCTGCGTCCCAGGATCCGCTGGACCTTCACGAGGTTCGCGGTCCCGAGGGGGCAGATCGCCTCCGCCGTGCAGACCGTGTAGAGCATGTTCAACACGACGGTCCTGTCCTTGAGGAGATCGTCGTAGAAACGTACCTCCCTCCCTTCGTGAGTGATCAGCGGGACGTTCACGAACCGGTCCCGTCGCCTTTGAGGGGAGGGGATGTCGGAATACGGGCTCTTCACCTTGGGATCCGGAGGTCCCGGAATCGTGGAGAGCGCGGCGATCCCTATGGCGGCGGTCGCCAGGCCGCCGAGAAAATGTCTGCGGTCCATCGTTTCCTCCCTTCGTCAAGGCACGACGTTGAACAGCACCATCATGCCGTGGTCTTCATGCACGGTGTTGTGGCAGTGCATCGGGTAGTCCCCCAGCCAGTCGCGGAACTGCAGGAAGATCCTGGCCTCCGCCGAGTTGTCCGTCCCGAAGACCGCGTCCCCGACGGGGAGCATGTCCTTCCGGCCGGCCTCCTCCGGCCGCGGCGGCATCCCGCCCCGGTCGACGATCTGGAACTCTTCCAGGTGGGGATGCCCGGGATGCACCCAGCCCCCCGCGGATTTGAACGCCCAGAGCTCGGCGCTGTTCTGCCTGATCACCGCGGCGAACTTTTCGGGATCGAAGAAGACGTTGTTAACCGCCCAGGCGCCTCCCTGCCGATCGAATATCCACTCCCTCTCTTTCGAGATCATAACGTTCCGGTCGGGCAGGTCGAGCAGGACGGCCGGGATCCGGCTTTCGTCCGGGGCGTCGTCCGTCACGCGGAACTGGACGAGGTTTTTCGGGGCGATGAGCTTCCCCGTGGGCGCCCGTCCGCCGGTCTGCTCCAGCCGGTTCTCGAGGTAGATCGTCTCCCCGGGCCGCGCTTTGGAGAAGTCCACGATCACGTCCACCCGCTCCGCCACCTGGAGCCGTATGCTTTTGCGGTACAGCGGCCGGGGAAGGAGGTTCCCGTCCGTGGAGAGCTGGGCGAACGCCTGCCCGTTGCTTAAGAAAAACTCGTAGACCCGGGACGGCCCGCCGACCAGGAAGCGGAAGCGGTACTTGCGCCGCTTGACTTCCAGGTACGGCTGGATGACGCCGTTGACGGTGTCCTTGTCTCCGAGCATCCCGTCCAGGTCGAACAGGTCGAAGAACAGCTGCCCCGTGGTCGGGTCGAACGCCTTGTCGGCGAAGACCATCGGGATGTCGAACTCGCCGCTGGGCAGCCGCAGCCCCGTGGTCTCGTCGTCCGTGTCCAGGTTGATGTCGTCGCTGAAGAGCGTGTAGAGCGACACGAGCCCCTTGTAGGTGTTCTGCGCCGTGAAGTCGTGCATGTGGTCGTGGAACCATAGAAAGCTCATCGTCTCGCGCACGTCTCCCGGAACGGTGCGGCCGTTCAGGCTCGTTTCCGGATGGGTGCTCGCGAAGCCGGCGCGGACGTTGGCCCAATGGAAATCCTTGAAGAGCCCGGCATCGTAAAAGTGAAGCGGCCCCCCGTCGGATTCGGACGCCGAGTGCCCGTTGTGCAGATGCGTCGAGGTCTTGTTGATGCCGAACCCGCCGTTGTCCTCGGGAAGCGCGTTGTGGATCCGGTGCACCACCGGCTCTCCGTAACGCGCCTTGATCCGGAGCGGCCCCGCGATTCCCGTCGATGCCTCGACGAAGGTCCATACCGTGGAGGGAGGGACCCCGTCGATGTCGGGGTAGAAGTCGTGCCGGACCGCCCGCTCGACGCTCTCGTACATTTTCATCGGGAGAAACTGCTCCCATCGCTGGTGGTCGGGCCGTTGCGCCTCCATGTATCCCGTGACCGCCGACGGCACGCGATTCGTCTCCCGGGTGGGGGCCGGATTCAGCATCACCGGCTGCATGATGTGCGGGATGGGGAGCGCATCGACGAACGGCGTGTTTTCCGGGCTGCGGATCTCGAGTTCCCCGTTCCCGTTTCTCAATGCCGCGTGCGCCCAGTGCGGCTTGAAGTTGCGGATCCCCCGGATCGCCGCCGCCCCGGCGCCGCCTGCGACCAGCCCCCATCGCATGAGCTCCCGCCGGCTCAGCCCCGATTTCCCGGCGTCCCGGATTTCCTTCATGTATCTTGCGAGTCGCTGCTCCGCTTTCCTGGATACCGAATTCCCTTTCATTGTCTTTCCCTCATGCGGAACAACCGCCTGTTGGCAGGTGGACATACCTCCTTATGAGGGTAAGATCCTCCGATAAAAACAGCGGATTCGGATCCGGCGAAGTTTGCGGCGGGGAGGCGGTCCCGTCAACCCGCGGAGCGCGGCTTCCAGGGCAGCGGAAGCAGCGCCGAAAGGAGCGCGCCGAAGACGGGGAAGACGTTGATGAGGTTCATTGCGGCCGGCAGCCCGTACCGGTCGGCCACGGCGCCCAGGAAGGCGACGCCGATCCCGCCCGTGCCGATGGCGAATCCCGCGATGGTCCCGGAAACGGTTGCGAGCCGCTTCGGGAACAGCTCCTGCGCCATGACCATCGTGACCGAGAAATTCGAGATGATCGTCGCTCCGAGCAGCGCCGCCATGGGAAAGACGAGTCCGTCCGAGGCGCGCAGGAAGAGCCAGATCAGCGGGACCTGGAGCGCCACGGAGGCCGCAAGGAACCTGCGGTGCCCGAACCGGTCCGCCATCGGCCCCCCGATCAGCGTCCCGAATGCCCCCGCCCCGAGGTAGCAGAAGAGCAGCGTGCCGACGTACGACGGGTCGGTGGCGAGCCGGGACTGGTAAAGGAAGGGGATGTAGGTGGTCAGCCCCAGCCAGGTCCAGGACCGCAAGACCACGACCAGTACGATGAGGAACACGGTGTAGACCGGGCGTGCCGGCCCCGCGTCCGCGTCCGCGCGCTTCGCGGACGACACCGACCGCAGGTTCCTTCGGAGGTGCGGCAGGACCGGAAGGAACAGCGCGGCCGCCGCGATCGCCGGCAGCGGCAGCGCCGTCGCTCCCTCCAGTCCGTAGCGGGAAACGAGGAAGATCGCAGCGGGACCGCCGAGGCCGAACCCGAGATTTCCGCCCACGGAGAAGAGCGACATCCCCGTCGCCCGCCGCTCCGAAACGATGCACGCGGTCGCCTTGAACCCTTCCGGGTGGAACGCCGCGGTGCCCAGCCCCGCGAAGATGACGAACGCCACGACCCACGCGAAGGTAGGGGCGAACGGGACGAGCGCCACGCCGACCGCCGAAACCGCGAGCCCGAGCGGCATGAGCGCCGGCAGCGGCCGCCGGTCGGACACGTACCCGAACAGCGGCTGGACCACGGAGGAGGTGAGGTGGGTCGCCATCATGAGCATCCCGGTGACGGCGTACGACAGATGGAACCTCTCCTTGAGGAAGGGAAGGAGGGCGGGGATCGCCCCCTGCACGAAATCGGTGAACAGATGCCCCAGGAAGAACAGGAAGAGGAGGAAGCCCGGGGAGGTCATCGGTACATCCCGTCCGCGATGTCGTCGTTCCCGAGCAGGAGCATCACGAGGCGGTCGACTCCCAGGGCCGCGCCGGAGCAGGGGGGCAGCCCGCGCCGGAGCGCCTCGAGGAAACCGGGATCCGGCGGGAGGCGCTCGCCGGAAAGGCGGCGGTGCCGCTCCGAAAGCGCCTCCAGGCGCGCCTCCTGCTCCTCCGCGTCGGTAAGCTCCTCGTAGCCGTTGACCAGCTCCACCCCGTCCAGGTACCCCTCGAACCGC
>JBFLWB010000134.1 GCA_040758155.1 Thermodesulfobacteriota bacterium | reverse complement strand
TGTGCACCTTCTCGCACGGGACGCCGTTGTCGGTGCACATCTTTTCCGCTACGGCCAGCGCCTTCCCGGCCATCTCCTTCCGCTCCGTTTCCGCCTGCGCCATCGCCTCCTGCGCCTTCTTCCCTTCCGACAGCGACCAGATCATTTCCGGCGCGTAGATCTCGCGGAGCTCCCTGGCGGAAAACTTGTCCGTTATGCAAATGGCGGTGATCCTGGCATGGAGGTCTTTGGCAAGTAAAACACCGTGGCAGGTGCCGAACGCGCACTTCCCCAATCCGTCCGTAGGCAATAAGATGTTCTTGTACATGCCGCCTCCTTTTCTTCCTGACTTCCTAAATTATATCAACAATTTTCTATTTGGCGGGCACCGCATGTCAAGCCGGAAGATGACCGCGGGGCGCCGTTTTCTCCGGCGCCCGCGGGACGCGGAAAAAAAGAGGGGCGCCGGCATGGCGGCGCCCCTCCTTTCCCCGGCCGGTCGTATCCGGTTACTTCTGGAAAACCGCTCCCCGGTACCCGATCCTTCCCTTTTTCGGGGCGTCCGGCGCCTTGAAGAAGACCCTCCACGGCAGCGGTTCGGAGAGGGAGGATTCCTTGCCGGTGTCCAGGACCGCCTGCAGGGAGAAATAGATCTTCTCCCCCTTCGTCATCTCCAGGGACAGCGGCTGGAAGTCCACGGAACGGGAGGAGATCGACGTTGCCAGCGGCACCAGGTTACCTGCCTCGAGCGAGGGATCCCGCGTCCAGTACGCATTGTACCGGATGGCGCGCCCCGCCCCGATCGCCTGCCCGTCCGCGTAGGTCGTGACCGCGGCCCAGGAAAGCCTCCAGGTCGTCCCGTCCGATCCCGCCGGAACGCCGATCCGGAGGTCGCCCGGCACCGCCGGTCCGGCCGGGTCCTCGTTGACGATGGTCACGGTCCGGGAGGCGGTCTTCGTCACGCCGCCGCTGGAGTAGCCTGCGTTGACGGTGACGGTCTGGTTGGCGGAGACGGAGGCCGCCGTGAGGACGCCCGCGCTGCTGATGGAAGCGTAGGAGCCGGAGACGCTCCAGCTCGCCGATACGATGGAGGAGGTGCCGTCGGACCAGGAGGCGGTGGCGATGAAGTCCCCCGTTTTCCCTTCGGTGACGGATGCGGGTCCGCCGACGGCGAGGGCGGTCAGCGTGGGAGCGACGTTGACGACGGTGACGGATTTCGAGGCGGTCTTCGTCACGCCGCCGCTGGAGTAGCCGGCATTGACGGTGACGGTCTGGTTGGCGGAAACGGAAGCCGCCGTGAGGACGCCCGCGCTGCTGATGGAGGCGTACGAGCCGGAGACGCTCCACGTCGGCGTGACGGCGGAGGAGGAGCCGTCGGACCAGGATGCGGTGGCGGTGTAGTTTCCGGAGCTCCCTTCGTTGACGGAAGAGGGACCCCCGATGGAGATGGAATTCAGCGTTTTCGACACGACGCCGGGAACGACCCACGAGCGGGGAGCGGAGAACCCGGAGACCTCGCCCGAGCTCAAGGCGGTCTTCATGGCGAAATAGACCGTGCTGCCCGGCGTCATCCCGAGCGCGGACGGCTCAAACGATCTGGAGGTCTGCGTCACCCCCGTGGCGACCGCGGCAGGCGAGGTCAGGGAAGAGCTGCCGGACCAGTAGATCGCGTAGGTTACTGTCTTTCCGGTGATGGGCGTGCCGTCGGTGTAGGTCGTGACGGGAGACCAGGAGATGGTGTTCGCGGCGAACGCGGCGCCGCTGAAGGCCAGAAGGAATCCGAGCGTCTGGAGAACCCGGGTCGCTTTTCGCATGGCGCGCTCCACCCGGGTTCTCATGACCGCACCCAGAGGATCGGTTCCATGAACGCCGACTTCTGCCGGTCGGTTCCGACCGCCCTGAGCGAAACGTACAGCTCCTTCGCAGCCGGCAATTCCTGGAGGTTGTCCAGGTCGAACTCCGTCACGAGCAGCCTGGAGTAGGCCGATCCGGTCTCAAGCGGGAACTCCTCGACCGCATCCACCTGGGCTACCGGGGAATCCGCATCGGTGAAGTTCCGGTCCTCCCTCACATAGATCTCGTAGTAGTCGAGGTCGTCGAATGGATCGATGACGTTGTTGTCGATGGTCGTTTCCGGCGGGTTCCAGGACAGCAGGGAGGAGACGTCAGTCTGCGTCCCGGCCAAGGTGCCCTCGCCGCCGCCGCCGCATCCGGCGATCGATGCGACGATGGCGGTCAATCCAAAGAAGACAGCCAAGGTGCGTAGTCGGATCATCGGGAATCCTCCAGGCCCGTCGTTTTGATACAGTGGCCTTTGTAGGAAACAGGCACTCTCAATAACCGTGCCCGGATGGATTCCCGCGCGATCATACTTGGCATATGGCTGATTTATAAAAGGATTACAGGCAAGAACGGTTGTGGAGATACTGGGGGGCGACGGTCAGCCCGGAATACAAATCTTTCTTGGGAAAGAAAGTATTACGATAATGTAACCGTCCTACCGGGTCAGCGACAGCAGCTCGTCGGCTTCTCTGTATCCGCTGACGACGCGGCCGTCCGGCAGGATCATGGAAGGGGTCCCCTGGATCTGGAGGCGGTCGGCAAGGCGGATCGTTTCGTCCACCGCCCGGCTGTCGCATTTTGCGGGCGGGACTTCCTTGCCGGAATAGATGTCGTCGAGCACCTTGCCGGACTTGTCGCAGACTGCGGCGAGGCACTTCGCGTAGACGGCACGGTCGCCCGGGTTGCGCGGGTACGGCATGACGAAGAAGGCCACCTCGGGGTCCTTCGCGATCGCCGTCTTGATCTCGCCGTGCAGCCGGACGCAGTGCGGGCAGGACGGATCCGTCAGGACGATGAGCCGCCGCTTCGACGAGGGATTCCCCAGGACGATGGCGTTCTCGAGCGGGATGGAGGAGACGTCCACGCGGTTAAGGTCCGCGTAGCGGAGACGCGTGAGATTCTCCCGGTCCGACACCCGGAAGAAATTTCCCTGGAAGAGGAGCTTCTTCGAATAGTCCATGTAGAGGGGGTAGACCTTCCCGCCGATCCCCGCGTCCACTTCCCATACTCCCGGGAACGGACCGGGGATGACCGCCACGACGTTGTCCACCATGCCCTTGAGGACCGAGGCCGCCTCTTCCCGGCTCAGGGAGTGGCAGCCGACGCAGGACCCCTTCATTGCGCCGTGGTCCTTGAATGCGGATGCGGGGGCTGCCGCCAGCGCCGGCGAGATCGCGATGATGAAACAGCCAAGCGCAATTTTCCTTTGCATCTTTTCCCCCGGTTCCGGCATTTGTTCTTTTATAATGGATTGTACACCCGCAAGGATCGGACGCCGGGCGGTTTTCAGGCCTATCCGACGGGTCGTTCCCGTGGATTGTGCTTGACGATATCGCGTGGCATTTGTAACAATACATCGCTTCGATTACCAAAAATCGTTTTACGGAGGGCCCGAATGGGAGAAGGGACGGTCGGGCGTCTGTTCCTGGAACGCCGCAACCGGGTTTGTCTGCTCGTCGCGGCCATCCTGCTCCTGCCCATCGCGGCTCCCGCCGTCGCGGACGCCATGGACCTCAAGCTCTCCTCGAGGACCTACGGGCTGATCTACGAGCGGGAGCGTCCGGGCGGGACGAAGGATCGCTTTGCGCCGCTTTTCGAGTATCTGTCGACGGACCTGGAGAATGTCGGCGGGAAGAACGTTTCCTTCCATTTCTACGGCTGGGGGCGGGTCGACCTGGCGGACGATACGGGGACCGACGGCACCTCCGGGGAAATCGGCAGCGCGTACGCCGAGTACCTGCATCCGGAAGGGAACGCCCAGGCGAAGCTGGGGCGGTTCTTCCTGACGGAGGGGGCGGCGATGGACACGATCGACGGGGCGTTCGTCAAGATGACGACTCCCGTCGGGTTGGGCGTGTCGCTCTTCGGCGGCATCCCGGTGGAGTACAGCGAGATTCCGGGCAGGGAGAACGGCGACTCGCTTTACGGCGGCCGGGTCTTCTTCGCCCGGTCGGGCCGGATCGAGCTGGGCGTTTCGTACCTGAAGGAGGAGGGCTCGATCCGTGAGACGGACCGGGAGCTGTTCGGCGGCGACCTGTGGCTCCAGGTGATCCGCGGCGTGGAACTCACCGGGCAGGCCTTCTACAACGACGCGACGCACGGCATGGCGTACCAGCGGTACGCGCTCCGGGTCGTTCCGGGGGCCACGGTGGACGTCTCGGCCGGATTCGAGTCGTACGATTACAAGGACCTCTTCGGGGCGACGCTGAACCCGGCGTTCGCGTTCCCCTTCCTGAGGCAGGAGGACGATGTCAATTCGATCTTCGCCATCGTGGACTGGGAGTTCATGAAGGGGTGGACCCTGGAGGTCGTGGGGAAGCGGATCATGCACGACCTGGCGAATCCGGGGGACGCGACCCGCGGCGAGGTCGGGCTGCGGCACATCTACAACAAGAACATGGACGTGATGGGGTTCTCGACGGCGTTCGTCGCCGCCGACCTTCCCGAGAACGAGTACCGGGAGTTCCGGGCGTTCGGCACCTGGTCCAGGGAAAAGCTCCGGCTGACGCTGGACGCCCTCGCGCAGGACTTCGAACAGAGGATCGCCGGGAAGGCCTTGGCGTTCCAGGTGGTCGGCACGGCGGGGTACCGGTTCCTCAAGGCCCTTCAGCTCTCCGGCAGCCTCATCTGGACCGACAGCCCCACCCTGGATAAAGACGTCACCGGGCTCGTCCGGTTGAGTTACGACTTGAGCGCCACGTTGGGAGGGAAGAAATGATGCGCCGAGCGCACATCGCGATTTTCCTCGGGGCGGCCCTTCTCGCCCTGCTTCTGGCCGGTTGCTCCGTCGTATCGAAGACGCCGTCCGTTCCGCCGAAGCACCCGGAGGAGCTTCCGGCGGGACGGGTCAACTGCCTCGAATGCCACGAAAACGTTTCCACGGGTTCCCTGAAGCCGTACGGGACGTTCCGGCATTCCCGGATCTTCATCAACTCGCACGGCACGTACGCCCGGCAGAGCCAGCGGCTGTGCGCGTCGTGCCACGCTCCGTCGTTCTGCCAGACGTGCCACGCGGGGAAGGAAGAGATCAAGCCGAACGTGAAAATGGGGGACCGGCCGGACCGCATGGCGCCGCACCGGGGCGATTACCTGATCGCTCATCGGATCGACGGCCGCCTCGACCCGGGGTCCTGCTTCCGGTGCCACGGCAACAAGAACGACGCTGTGTGCAGGCAATGCCACCGCTAGCGGGATAGAGGTCGATTTTTCGGGGAGGAGCGAAAGGAGACGCGCATGATGCCGGGATTCCGTGTTGACCAGCCCGCGAAGGCTTTCGCCCTGCTGTCGCTCCTGGCTGCCGCCGCGTTCGCAGCCGGGTGTTCGAGCGCCAATAACGTGAGCGATGCGGCTATCGCAGGGGAAAGCCACATCAACGCCGCCGGCCAGTCCGTCCCCGGGTGGGTCGTCGTCCCCACCGGAGGGCAGCACGCGACCGCCGCCACGCAGGATTTCCTTGCCGGCGGCGCGACCGCCGCGTGCGCCGAGTGCCACGGGGCGGACCTCGCCGGCGGCATCTCCAAGGTCTCCTGCTTCGCGAATCCCGCGGGATGCCATCACGGCTCCGTGCCCGGGTGGGTCTCCTTCGTCCCGGGCGCGACCCAGCCGCACGGCTCCGCCGCGAAGCGCAATCCCGGCAGCTCCGGGTTCGCCTCCTGCCAGGTGTGCCACGGCGCCGGCTTCAACGGCGGGAGAGTGCCGGTCTCATGCTTCTCCTGCCACGGGGTGAACGCGCCGCACCCCGCGCGGGTATGGCGCGGTCCCGCAAATACCCACCTCGATACGCATCCCGACAACGCGCCCGTCTGCGCGGAATGCCACTTCCCGGGCTCTCCGAACAACCCGCTGAACCATCCGACCGCTCCCGCTCCCGCGGGGACGCCGCCCGGATGCTTCAACAACACCCTCTGCCACGGCGTCGGCGGTTTCCACCCGGAAAACTGGGCCGCGTCCGGGCAGCATGGGCCCGCCGCCAAGGGGCCGGTCGCCGCGTCCACCGGTTTCGCCTTCTGCCAGACCTGCCACGGGGAGGACCTCTCCGGCGGCGAGTCGAGGGTGTCCTGCTACCCGTGCCACGGGGTCACCGCGCCCCATCCGGTGGGGTTGAGATGGGTGACGGTCGATCCGCCCACGCACACGAACACGAACACGGGCAACGCGCCGGTATGCGCGATTTGCCACCAAGCGGTCCCGGGCACGCCCGGCTGCTTCAACGGCACGCTGTGCCATGCGATTCCGGGAGTTCCTTAAGAAAGGATAGCGCGGGCGCCCCGGACCGGGGCGCCCGCTGCAGCTTTCTCTACCCGACGAAGATCGCGCGCAGTCCGTTCACCAGCCGGTCGATCCCCTCGGCGGCCGTCTCCTCCCGCAGATTTCCGTACGAGATCCTCAGCCAGCAGCCGTCCGAGG
>JBFLWB010000133.1 GCA_040758155.1 Thermodesulfobacteriota bacterium | reverse complement strand
CTCCCATTGGGGGGCAACGGCTTCCGGATCGTCGGCCCGGGCGTTGCCGAAAACATGCGGGTGCCTGCGGATCATCTTGTCGGTAATGGATGCTATGACATCGTGAATGTCGAAATCTCCCCGTTCGCCGGCGATCCGGGCGTGGAACAGGATCTGGAGGAGCAGGTCCCCCAGCTCCTCGCAGAGAAGCTCCGGGTCCCTCCGACGGATCGCGTCGACGACTTCGTGGGTTTCCTCGACGAGGTATTGCCGCAGCGTCTCGTGGGTCTGGGCGCGGTCCCACTCGCACCCGCCCTCCGCCCGGAGGCGCGCCATGATCTCTACGAGTTTCCGGAAGTCGTCCATTAAGGAAATTTCCTCGAACAAATGTTAGCATATCCTGTTATGGCGCGGTTCGTTATCATGCTGTTTCTCGCCTGCCTTCCGATGACGGGATGGGCCTCCGAGCCGTTCGCCGGCTATCCGGCGAAGGTCCGCGAAGACGCGTTGCTCCTCATCGACGCGGCGGAGCCGGGGAAGGAGGAGCTGCTGGAGCGGAAGGTCCAGGCGCTCCGGAAATCGATGCTCGAGCACGCGATCGTGTCCATCAACGAGGTCCCGGACCGGCTGTTCGACCGCGCCCGCCGTGCGGGGTGGGAAGACCGGGCGGAAAAGGTGCTCCGGACCACGACCCGCGTCGCGCCGTTCTCCGTTGCGTTGTGGGCCTGGCTGGTCCGGCACGACCTGGCGACCCTGCGGATCACCCGGTTTTTCATGGACCTGGAAGGGCTGAGCGAGGCGCTTCGCCTCTACGGGCCGAGCCTGCTCGGGTGCGCCTCGTGGTCGCTCCTTTTCCTTGTCGCATCGGCCTCCTGGTTCGCGGTCTGGGTCTCGATCTCCCTCCTGCTCAAGGCGCAGCCTGCGCTCACGTCGGACCTGGCGCGGCTCCTGAAAAAATTACCCCGTCAGGCCCTTTTCGCGTTCGCCCTGTTCCTTGCTGTCTCCCTTTCGCCGCTTCTCGCGGGGGTCGGCCTCGGAGTGGCCTCGGTGTTCTGGCTCTTCCTTTCCGCCGGTTACCTCCGGCGGCGGGAAGCCGCGGCGGCTGCCGTCGCCGTCCTGTTCCTCGGCTCGGCCGTCCCGTTCGGAGGAGCGCTCCAGGCGTTCGCGAAATATACGGGGGAGACGCGCCAGGGCGGATGGCTCGGGGGCGAAGGATATTTCCCGCGGGATTGGCCGGAGAGCGTACCGGCCGCCGGGCTCCCGATCGACGAATCCCGCTGGTACGAGATGAGGCGGTTCGCCCGGGCGAGGGCCGAGATGCAGGCGGGGAACTACCCGGCCGCCGACGCGTTATGGACCGAGTGGATCCGGGACGCGGCGGAGCCGTCGGAGGGGTATAACAACCGGGGGATCGTCCGGTACCGGCTCGGCAAACCCGCGGAGGCGCTGGCCGATTTCGAGGCGGCGATGGCGAGGAGCCCCCGGGGTGGCCCCGCGTACTGGAACTCGTACCAGCTCTACCTGCAGACGTTCCGCCTCGAAGAAGCGGCGAAGGTCCAGGAAACCGCGTGGGGGAGCCTGCGCGACCTTGCGCTTTTCGACTACCGCGCGGAGGAGATGACGCACGGGGAGCTCGTGCCATCCCCCCTCCGGATGCGGGGGGGGTGGAAGGAGCTGTTCGCCCTGCGGTGGGACTGGGTCCGCGACGGGCTGGACGGGGCGGTGCAACGCTTCCTTTTCCGCCCGCTGGCGGGAGGCTGGACTCCGCCGTTCCTTGCCGCCGCGCTGCTCTGGATGCTGCTCTGGAAGGCGCTGGGAGGAAAGATCTGGACGCACAACAGCTGCCGGTCGTGCGGCACCTGCACATTGGTCGTCGGAGGGCCGGATTTCACGGACATCTGCAACCAGTGCCGCGCGCAGGTCGGCGGAGGGATCCGGTCCGGCGAGGAGCGGGAGCACAGGCTCCTGACCATCACTATGCACCGCCGCTACGTGAAGGCCTGCTCCGTCTTCGTTCCGGGGGCGGGTGCAATCTGGGCGGGGAAGACGCTGCCCGTTCTGCTGTACGGCCTGCTCCTTTCCATGGTCCTGGGCGTCGTCACCGTTTCCGCAAGCGCGACCGCCGACGTGCCCGCCCTGATCTCGGACATGCTCGGAGGGCTGATGATGGTGGCGGTCCCCGCCCTTGTCCTCCTCTGGATCGCCGGGATCGCCTGGAGCTGGCACTCGTTCTCGAAACTTCAGGCAATGTATAACATCATTCCGAGGAGGTAGCGGGAATTGAAGGGGAAAATCGCCGATTTCAGCATCCCGGACATCTTCCAGCTCATCTCCTCCCAGGGAAAGAGCGGCTCCCTCACCATCTCCTGCTCCGACCGATCGACGGTCTTCTTCTTTTCGGAAGGCAGGATCGTCGACGTCCAGCCGCTCCACGGCCGGGAAGAGCGTTCCCTCCTGGGCATGATGCTGCGGGACGCAGGCTACCTGACCGACGGAGAGCTGAAGCGCGTCCTGGACGCGAGGGGAAAGGGCGGGGGGAAGAAGATCGGCGAGATCCTGATCGACCGGGGGATGGTCCCGCGGGAGATCGTTTCCCGGTACCTCGTGCTGCAGATCAAGGAGTGCCTGTTCGACGTGCTGACGTACCGTGAAGGGGAGTACCGGTTCGAGACGTTCGCCATTCAGCCCCTCCCGTGGGGCGGGGAGCCGATCCGGCCGGACATCCTCATGATGGAAGGGATGCAGTTCCTCGACGAGTACCCCATCTACCGCCAGAGCTTCCCCCCCGGGCAGTTCCGGGTGACCCGCAGGAAGGGGGAGCGGGTCGACCCGTACTCCTTCACGGAACCCGAACGGGTCCTCTGGAAGGCGCTTGAATTCTCGGAGGTCCCGGAGCGGGTGTTCCGGAAAGCCTGCATGACCGGGTTCGAAGGGATCAAGGCGCTTTCCGCCCTCCGGGAGCGCGGACTGCTGGAGATCGCTTCCGCCGAGCCGGCCGAGACCGACGTCGCGCACCGCCTCCGGGAAGAGCTCCTCCTGATCCGGCGCCTCGCGTGGGGGAAGGCCGCGTTGTGGATCGGGGCGGGTTTCGTCGTGGCGATGTGGATCCGCGGAACGCTGCTTTCGAAGTCGGCGGCGGACCTGTTCACGGGGTGGGCGAGCTTTTTCTGATGAAAGAGGAAACGATCCATTTCGAGGACCCCTCGGTCCTCCCCGACCTGTTCGGCATCCACGATTCCCACCTGAAAGATCTGGAGCGGGCGTTGGGGATCGCTGTTCGCCCGGGGGGGAACCACGCGCACCTTTCCGGCGATCCGATCCCGGTGGAGATCGCCGGGAAGGTCCTGACGGGGCTGTACCGGGTCCTGCGGCGGGGCATCCCCATCGCCGGGAACGACGTCCTCGCGGCGGTTCGCATCGTCTCCGGCGACCGGAACGCGGACGTCTCGGAGGTGTTCCAGGACGTCGTCTTCAAGTCCTCCCGGAACCGGCTGATCACCCCCAAGAGCGTCGCCCAGAAGAAGTACCTGGACGCCATCCGGGACTGCGACATCGTGTTCGGCGTCGGGCCGGCCGGGACGGGGAAGACCTTCCTTGCGATGGCGATGGCCGTGGGCTTCCTCCAGCGGAAGGAGGTGAAGCGGATCGTGCTCGCGCGCCCCGCGGTGGAGGCCGGGGAGAAGCTGGGCTTCCTTCCCGGCGACATGGCGGAGAAGGTGAACCCGTACCTCCGGCCGCTGCACGACGCGCTCTACACGATGATGGAGTACGAGCAGGCGGCGAAGCTGATGGAGCGCGGGACGATCGAGGTCGCGCCGCTGGCCTTCATGCGTGGGCGGACCCTCGACGACGCATTCGTCATCCTCGACGAGGCGCAGAACACGACCTCCGAGCAGATGAAGATGTTCCTCACCCGGATCGGATTCGGGTCGAAGGCCGTGGTCACGGGGGACATCACGCAGATCGACCTGCCGTCGGGGAGGGTCTCGGGGCTGAACGAGGCGATCGCGATCCTCGGCGGCGTGGCGGGGATCCGGTTCTGCCGCTTCACCGACATCGACGTGGTGAGGCACCCGATCGTCCAGGAGATCATAAAGGCCTATGAGCGTTTCGAGAAGCGGGACCAGGGATAACGGCCTGCCTGGAAACGGCGACTCCCGGGTCTTCCGTTCCGCGCGCCTCGTCGCGCTCACGGTGGGATCGGCCGCGGCGTTCGCGGTCCTCTTCTACCTGTGGGGGAAGGAGCTCATGCCCCGGTCCGCGAGGGGATGGGGCGCCATGTTCCCCTTCGTCGGCGCGGTCGCCCTCACGCTGGCGGTGGCGCTCTTCCTGAAGGAGTGGTTCGGCTTCGCCCGGAAGGAGGTCCGGAAGGTCCGGCTCGCGGTCCGCGATTTCCTTTTCCTGTGCTCCCTCTCGCTGCTCCTCTTCTTCGCCGCAAAGGGTGTGATCGAGGTCCTCGGCGAGGCGCCGCCGCTCGCGATCCCGTCCCGGGCATACGCCTACCTGATCCCGCTGCCCGCCTTCGCCATGGTGGTGCGGATCCTCCTCAACGCGGAGACCTCCATCCTGTTCACCGTCGCCGCCTCCGTCCTCTCCGCCGCCGCGGTCGGGGGGCACTGGCCGGAGCTGCTGTTCCTCCTGCTGTCGGGGACGGCCGGCGCCGCGCGTTCCGGCCGGGTCCCGGACCGGTACCGGATGCTCTGGGCGGGCGTGCAGACCGCCCCGGTCTGCGCCCTGGCGGCGGTGGCGCTCGAGCTCGCCTTCCACGGCGGCGGCTCCCTGGTCCCGGCGGGGCTGTTCGGCGCGCTGAACGGGCTGCTGGCCGGGCCGATCGCGCTCGCCGTCCTGCCGGTCGCGGAGTACGCGTTCGGCTACGCCAGCGACATCCGCCTGATGGAGCTGGCCAGCACGAGCCACCCGCTGCTCACGCGGCTGATGGTCTACGCGCCCGGGACCTTCCATCACAGCGTCGTGGTCGGGACGCTTTCGGAGGCCGGCGCGCTGGCCATCGGGGCCAACCCCGTGCTGTGCCGCGTCGCGGCGCTCTACCACGACGTCGGGAAGATCGCCAAGCCGCAGTATTTCTCCGAGAATCAGTGCGAAGGGGAGAACGTCCACGACACGCTCTCGCCGGGGCTGTCCCGCGCGGTCATCCTTTCCCACGTGAAGGAGGGGGCGCGGATCGCCCGGGAGAACGGCCTGGGGGACCGCGTCGTCGAGATCATCGAGCAGCATCACGGGACGAGCCTGCTGTACTTCTTCCTCGACAAGGCGAAGGGCATGATCGAGGACCGGAAGGCGTCGGAGGAGATGTTCCGGTACCCGGGCCCCCGGCCGAAGACGCGCGAGGCGGCCATCGTCATGCTGGCCGACGCGGCGGAGGCCACCGTCCGGAGCCTGAAGAACCCGTCCGCCCGGGAGATCGAGGAGGCCGTGCAGGGAATCGTCAACAGGATCTATCTCGACGGGCAGCTCGACGAGTGCGAGCTGACGCTGCGCGACCTGCATGCGCTGGGGAAAGCGGTCGGGCAGGTCCTCCTCGCCATCGCCCACCGGAGGGTGGATTACCCCGCCAGCGGCAGCGGGAAGACCGGCGGGGAACATTGAGAGCGGCGGGTTCACGATACCGGGTCAGCATCCGGCAGGAGACGCGCCCCGCGCATCTTTCCGGGATGCGGATCAAGCGGCTCGTCCTCGCGTCGCTGGCGCTCCTCCCCGCGGGCGGCGCGGACCTGAGGGTCCGCATCGTTGGCGACGCGGCCATCGCCCGGTGGAACCGGGAATTCATGGGAAAGGACCGGCCGACGAACGTGCTGTCTTTTCCCGACGAGGATGGCGCGCCGGCGCGCGGCGGAACGGTCTCGGGAGACATCCTCGTATCGGCGACCACCTGCCTGGCCCAGACGGAAGGGTGGCGGGAGCCGCCGGAGGAGAGGGTCTTCTTCTTCATCCTCCACGGGATGCTCCACCTGGCGGGGTACGATCATGTGGCGGGCGGGCGGGAAAGCCGCCGCATGCGCCGGAAGGAGCTGCGCCTGTTCCGGAGGGTTCTCCTCCGGGGGCTCCGGGGGGGGCGGAAGTGACGGAGTTCCCGGAACGGGCGGGCGCGCGGACCTGGCTTGCCGGGTTGCTGGCCGCGGGAACTTACGCCGCGGGGATGCCGGGGTACGACGTCCCCGGCGTCACGTTCGTGTGCATGGCGCCGTTCCTCGATCTGTCGGTCCGCGCGGGCTCCGCGCGCCGCGCCGCGTGGCGCGGATGGATCGCGGGCACCGCCGGAAGCGCCCCGCTGTACTATTGGATCGCGTACACCATCTCCGTCGAGGGGAAGTTGGGCTGGCCGCTCGGGACGCTGGCCGCGTTCCTGGTGTCCGCCTACCTCGGCGCCTGGTTCTCCGTCGCCGCGGCGGCCGCCTATCGCCTGGAGGCGCGTTTCGGCGCGCGCGGGCTGTGGGGGTTCCCTCTCGTCTGGACCGGGCTCGAACTCGCCCGGACGCACCTGTTCTCGGGGTTCCCCTGGATGCTTCTCGGCTATGCCCTCGCGGGGGACGGGGTGCTGCGCCAGGCGGCGGACCTTGCGGGAGTGTACGGCCTTTCGTTCCTCCTGGTCCTTTGCGGGACCTCCCTGTATCTCGCGGGAAGACGTCTGGCGGAGCGCGCGCCCGCCTGGGCGCTCCTGCGGCTGGCGCCGGGCGCCGCCGCGATCCTCTTCCTCCACTATTACGGGCTTTCCGCCCTTCCCGCGGCGGGGGGGCAGGACAACGGCGTGCCGTCGCTGAAAGTGGGGATCGCGCAGGGCGGGATCGACCAGTCGGTCAAGTGGGAGCCGTGGAACCAGCAGAGGACGCTGGACACCTACGACATCCTCACGCGGAAGGCGCGGAAGGCCGGCGCCCAGGTCGTGATCTGGCCCGAAACGGCAGCCCCCTTCTTCTACGGCTGGGAGCAGGAGTATACGCGGCGCGTCGAAGGGATCGCGGCAACAGCGGGGGTCCCGCTGATCTTCGGGGCGCCGTGGTTCGATCCCGGAGACGGCGGCAGATTCTACAACAGCGTTTTCCACCTGGACGCGCGGGGGACGCCCGTCGGCCGGTACGACAAGCGCCATCTCGTCCCGTTCGGCGAGTACATCCCGATGAGACGGATCCTCTTTTTCCTGGAGAAGCTGACGGAGGGGGCGGAGGACTTCTCCCGCGGGACGTCTCCCTCCCTTTTCCGGGTGTCCGGATATGCCGTCGCCGCCACGGTCTGCTACGAGGCGATCTTTCCCGGCATTCCGAGGGAGGCGGTCCTCGAAGGGGCGTCATGGCTGGTGAACGTCACGAACGACGCCTGGTTCGGAAATACGGTCGCTCCCTACCAGCACCTGGCGATGGCCCGGATGCGATGCGTGGAGCTGCGGCGTCCCATGGCGCGGGCGGCGAATTCCGGGATCAGCGCGGTGATCGATCCGGAGGGGGGAATCGTCGCGTCCGAGGGACTGTACCGGAGGGGGATCGTCGTGGCGGAGATCCGACCGGGGACCGGGAGGACATTTTACGCAAAAACAGGGGAAATCTTTGGGATTTCCTGTATTATAATTGCTTTCCTCATCCTATTTTTCCCGTTGCGAGGAGTATATGGCTTCCGGCTTCCTGGAAGAAAAGACCGCGGCGCTTGAGGCGAGGTTCCAGGCGTTGCGAGGCTATCTTTGACGTAGACGCCAAGGCGGCGCGTCTCAAGGAGCTGGAAGCCGAAGTCGCGCGGGAGGGGTTCTGGGATTCCCCCGAGGCGGCGGAGCGCCTTCTCCGGGAGCGGAAAGGGATCGAGACGCTCCTTTCACGATGGAATTCCCTGTCCGCGTCCTTCGACGACCTGCGCGCGTACCTCGAGCTCGCCACGGAATCCGGCGACGATACGCTTGCCGGTGAGATCGGGAAGCATCTCGAATCGGTTGCCGAGGCGCTCGACGCGGCCGAGCTCGACAGGATGCTGGCCGGGGAGAACGACGCGAACAACGCCATCGTGACCATCCATGCCGGCGCGGGGGGGAGGGAATCCCAGGACTGGGCGGACATGCTGCTGCGGATGTACTCCCGGTTCGCGGACCGCAACGGGTTCGGGATGGAGCTCGCCGAGCGGCAGGACGGCGAGGAAGGCGGGGTCAAGAGCGCCACCTTCGTCCTTTCCGGCGACCACCCGTACGGGTACATGAAGGCCGAGACCGGCGTGCACCGCCTGGTGCGCATCTCGCCGTTCGACGCCAACAAGCGCCGCCACACCTCCTTCGCCTCCGTGTTCGTCTCCCCCGAGATCGACGACAACGTCGATATCCAGATCAACGAGAACGACCTGAAGATCGACACCCTCCGGTCGGGCGGCGCGGGCGGGCAGCACGTGAACAAGGTCGAGTCGGCGGTGCGGGTCACCCACCTCCCGTCCGGGATCGTGGTCCTCTGCCAGCAGGAACGCTCCCAGCACAAGAACCGGGCGATGGCGATGAAGATCCTGCGGTCGAAACTCTACGAGCTCGAGATGCGCCAGCGCGCGGAGAAGGCGATGGAGGCGCACAAGACGAAGAAGGACATCGCCTGGGGATCCCAGATCCGGTCCTACGTACTGGCTCCCTACCAGATGGTGAAGGACCACCGCACGGGGCACGAGACCGGGAACGTCGACGCCGTACTCGACGGAGACATCCTCGAATTCATCCGGAAGTTCCTGCTCGGCAGGAGGCCGGAGGGGGAGATGGGGGGCTAAGGCGTGACGGAAGACCGGAACGAGCTGATGCGGGACCGGATCCGCAAGGTCGAGGAGATCCGGGGCGCGGGCGAAAATCCGTACCCGAACGACCAGCCCGTGGGGTGGACGGCGGTCTCGGCCCGGAAGGCGGCGGAGGGGAAGGACGGGGACGCGCTCGCCGCGAGTCCGGTACGGGTCGACATCGCGGGGCGCGTCATGGCACTGCGCCGGTTCGGGAAGGCGACCTTCGCCGTCCTTTCCGACCGCACGGGGCGGCTGCAGGCGTACCTGAAGAAAGACGGGGTGGGGGAGGCCGGGTACGACCGCTTCCTGAGGACAGTGGACGTCGGCGACATCCTGTGGGTCGAGGGAACGTTGTTCATCACCCGGACGGGGGAGTTGACCGTCGATGCCGCCCGTTTCCGCCTGCTGACGAAGTCGATCCGTCCGCTTCCGGAGAAGTGGCACGGCCTCTCCGACGTGGAGACGCGCTACCGGCAGCGGTACGTCGACCTGATCGTCAACGAGGAGGTGCGTGGAATCTTCCGCCGGAGGAGCCGCGTCGTCTCCTTCC
>JBFLWB010000132.1 GCA_040758155.1 Thermodesulfobacteriota bacterium | reverse complement strand
GCGTTTCGGATTCCTGGGATCCTTGACATCGACTACCCGGAAGCAGCCGATCTTGTCCAGGCCGTTCTCGTAGCATCCCGTGTTGAAAAAGGACCCGTCGGTATCCGGCCAGGGGGCGATCTTCGAATACGCCCTGGATTTGGCGGGTGTCCCGTCGTCTGCCACGTCTACGGCACCCAGGAATTGGAAGTTCCACGCTTCCTCGGGGGCTTCGGCGTACGCGACAGTGGAAATCCCGATGAGCAACCCGACAACCAACGCCACCAATGCAAGATGTGGCATCCCGATGCGCTTTCCGAACATGGCGGCTTTCCCCCCTTTTCAGCCCAAAGGGTTCGGACCGATATTCCTCCAGCACTTTTCCCGGACCTGTCGCTGCGGTACGCATCCCCCCTTCCTGTTCGCTTTACGATAGCGTTATCATCTTCACCTCGTCTCGCGCGGAATCCGCCGGAATCGGGCGCAGTCGGCGGCACCATCGGTAACGAAATCAGGCACTTGCGTACCCCTCTCGTGACCACGATATAAGTTGCTGAAAACAGTCCGTCCGGTACGGCGCTATGTGCTATTTACCCGGGGTTGCGCTACGATCGAATGGAAGGGTCGCCATCTTATCCTGTACCGGGTTCAGGCGGCGGATCGGTTGCCTGTTTCCTGACGGCGTCGGAGCAGATTATCTCAAAAACGGTTCCTTTGGTCCATATCCCCCCTACCGCTTCCCTCCCCCGCCGGGCCACGGGCAGGCGTTCGAAACCGTGATCGTCATGACGGCCTGCCCGCGGGACGCCGCCTCGCGGAACGCGCCGAGCAGCGCCGGGAAGACCTTCTCGTCGTCGCCCCACAGGACCGTGCTCATCTCCCCCGTCTTGTACTCGATCCCGTGCCGCCCGATCTCGCCGATCGCCGCGTGAATCGCGGGACCGAGATCCTCTTTTCCCAGCGGATAAAGGCTCACCTGCGCCGTGATGCCGTACATGGCGCCTCCTCCCTCACTCCGGACATTTCTTCAGGACCATGAACCAGTCGAGCACCCTGGTGCCGGCCGCCGGCGCTTCGACACGGTCCTTGGCGCTGCCGCAGGATCCCGGCGGAGGAACGATCACATCTTCCCCGGGCTTCCAGTTCGCGGGCGTCGCCACCTGGTGCTTGTCGGAGGTCTGCATGGCCGTCAGCAGGCGCAGGATCTCGTCCATGTTGCGGCCGTTGGTCATCGGGTAATACAGGATCGCCCGGACGATGCCCGCGGGATCGATGATGAAGACCGCGCGGACGGCCTGCGTGGTGCTGGCCGCCGGCTGCAGCATCCCGTACAGCCTGGCGACCTCCATCGACAGGTCGCTGACCACCGGGAACGTCACCTCGACGCCCTTCATCCCCTGGAACTCGATCTTCTCCTTGATGGTCCTCAGCCATGCGATGTGGCTGTAGTTGCTGTCGATGGACAGGCCGACCAGCTTGCAGTTGAGCTTCTCGAACTTCGGCTGCAGGGCGGCGAAGGTCATGAATTCCGTGGTGCAGACCGGCGTGAAGTCGGCCGGGTGGGAGAAGAAGACGACCCACTTGCCCTTGAAGTCCGCCGGGAAGGCAATGGGCCCCTGGGTGCTTTCCGCCGCGAAGGACGGCGCCTTTTCGCCGATCAACGGAAGTCTGTGCTGCTGTTCCATCCGGGTGTTCCCCCTTTCGATGGAATGGCCGGTTTCCGTGCATCTATATATATTTTTTATACCAGATGCGATGCCCGGGCTGTCCGCGTTTAAAAGTAATACCTCGCCCGGATTTCCGCCCTCCAGTCGTTCTGCTTTTCCCCGAACTCGCTGAAACGGTCTCTCGCCAGGACGGACGCTCTCAGCCGCAGATCGAGGTTCTTCACCCCGGTGTACTGGATTTCCGGAGAAAGGGAGAAGCTCCTGTCGTTCGTGTTGAAGATCCAGGTCACCGAAGGGGTGAAATAGAGGATATCGAACGGCTCCTTCCGGCTGACTCGTAGATACAGGTAGTTCTTCATGGGATTCGGCCGCCCGTAGTTCCCTGGCGTGACGTTCGCCGCTCTCTGCAGAAGAAGATCGTTTCCGGAGGAAACGAACGCGTTGTACGCGTTGTCGATGAACGCGAAGTAATCGGTCATTTCGTTTCCGGTGAACCCGGTCCCGTTGCGGTAATACTCCAGGATGTACGTCGTGTCCGCCTCCGTAAGGTACCGCATCCCGGCGAGGTAGCTCGCGGTATCATTTTCCGTTTCGACCACTTCTCCGCTGCTGCGCAGGGTTCTTCTCCCGTTGTCCTTCAGAAAGGCGAATTCCCCGTGGATCTCGAAATTCGTCCGGAGGTTGCGCGAGAAATCCGCCCCATACCGCTTCGGACGGCTTCCCCCTCCAAGCGCCATGAAATCGATATCCGTGTCGTACAAAAGGAGGTAAAGCTTCGCGGCAAAGTTCATATGCCCGGTTTTTCCGAAGTCCTCGTTCACGCCGTCGAATGCGGGCACGAGCACCGGGGTGAAGGAAACGGTCTTCAGCGGCCCCTGAAAGCTCTTGATGTAATCCGCCGAAGCGACGATGAACCCTTCCAGGTTCTGCTCCGGGTCGTCCGGGTCCTTGGGCCGGTCCACGAAGGCCGCGGGGTTCCACGCGTACCCCTTCCCCCACTTGAGCGTCTTCTTCCCGAGATCGATCGTCAGGGACGACGAGGGCTTGACCGACAGGAAGCCCTCGTAGAGGGTCGTCGCCAGATGGCTCCCTTGCCAGGAATTCAGATAATCCGTGTTCGTACGGACAAACAGGCGGGCGATCCCCGCTTCAAGGGAGCCCTCCAGCTGGAGCGCTGCGTTGTACTCCTCCAGGACGGCGCCCTCGTCGCGGTTGTAGAACCTCAGCTTGTAGAGAGAGGCGTCCCGGTCGAGTCCGAAAAGCACCGGGCGCAGCTCGGCATAGCCGCCGATGTGGTACGGCTTCTTCTCGATCTCCGATTCGTCGAACGTGTACTCTTCCGCGAAAGCGGTCGGCGATACGCCGCAAAGCAGCCAGAGGGATACGAAAAGGATGCGGCGGACCGCCCTCATCTAAGCGATTCGATGTTCGGCATGAAGGTAAGGGTAAACACTTCGTCCTTGAAATCCCGCGCCTTGACCTTCGCGAAGATCATCACGGATTTATATCCCTTGAACAGCGGGCTGTCGGTCTCCATCACGGCGGGCCGGACGACCCCGCCGCCGAAGTCCTTGATCTCCTTGAAATACAAGGTCTTTATAAGCATGTTCGCCTCGGTGAGGCATTCGATCCTCGTCGGCAGCTTCTTCGCCTTGTCCGCCCACAGCCTGAGCCGGTCGTACGCAACGGCCTTGGTCTTCGCCTTGAGGTGGAGAAGGTACTCGTTTCCCTGCTCCTCCACTTTTTCCACCGTATACTCGGCCGTGTAGTCGAGCTGAAGGATGTCCGCGTTGTTGAAGACGCCGCCGACCACGGACTGCAGGCTCGTGATCCGGACCGGCTTCCCGACGTTGGGGATGTAGAGCCACATGTTTTCGTCCAGCCGGAGGGTGCTCCTGCCCTTCTCGCTGGCGGGGGCGATGAAGAGGGAGGCGACCTTGTCCACCCCCTTCTTGACGGTGAACAGGGTGTATTCCTTCTTCCTTCCGTCGGGCTCGATATTTATGAGTTTCCGGTACGACTCGTACGATTCCGGGTTCAGGTTCCGGTCCACCTGCCTGAGAAGCGCCGCTCCGTCTGCCGCGTAGGCCGGGACAGCGGCAAGCAGGGCGATCAGCGCGATCAGCATTTTCATCATCGGCCTCCTCCTACACATGTTTCAACGCCTTGATCGGTTCCATCCGCGACGCCTTGAACGCGGGCTGGAGGCTCGCGACCGCCGAAATGACGATCACGATGGCCGACAATGCGAAGACATCCGCCGGACGGATGCTCGCCTGCAGGAGAAGATCCTTCTGTTGCCCGAAGTCGTAGGTGATGTTGGACATGTTGAGAACGAAAATGACGGCGGCGCCGACGTGTTGGCGGAGGTGCGCGCCCCCGACTCCGAGACTCAAACCCTCGAGGAGAAACAGCGACAGGATCCTTCCGGGCCGCGTTCCGATGGCCGCGATGGTGCCGATCTCCCGGATCCGTTCGTACACCGCCATGATCATCACGTTCATTATGGCCACCAGCACGATGGCGATGAGCATGACCTTCATGAACAGGGTCAGGAGGTCGATCATCCGCGCGATGTTGTAGAAGGGCGACAGCTTCTCCCAGGTATGGACCTCGAAGATCGGCTTCCCCATCGGGTTGACCTCCTTTTCGAGGAGGGCGGTCAATCGCCTGCTTACGGCGCCGAGACGGTCGAAGTCCCGGATCCGGACGGCCACCTCGCTGATCTCCGGCTCCTCCATCCGCAGCACCTCCGCCGCATCCTCTATATGGATATAGCCGTCGCGCCCGCCCGGACCCGTCGCGCTGCCCAGCACGCCGGCCACCAGGAATTGTTTCCCGTTCACCGAGCCGTTCTGATTGGTGGCGATGATGACCACGGTATCCCCTATCTTCACCTTCATTCCCCTGGCCAGCAGCTCCGGGATCCAGATCTCTCCCCGCCCGATGGTGTCCTTCCCTTCCAGCACTCTTCCGGACAAAAGGGGAACGGTCGCGAATTCCCTCTCCGGATCGATGCCGTTCAGCCGGATATTGGTCGTTTCCGCGAAGTTGCTGAACATGCCGCCGAACTTGATCCGCGGGGAATACGCCTCGATTTCGGGCTGTTCGCCCAGCGCCTTCTCCAGCCGCCTGATCGCGCCGGCCTTCATGTTGAGATTCTGGGGAAGGGTGTCGATGGAGGCCACGTACCCTTTCCGGTGGAGCTGCAGATGGCCGATCATCGAATCGGTGATCTGGGCGACCATCATGGCCTTGAAGGAACCCGAGAGGGAGACGAACACCAGAACGAATACGACCCCGAGCATGACAAGGGAGGTCGTGAGCAGGGTGCGCCTCTTGTACCGCAGCAGGTTCCGGACGGCGATCTTCAGGAGCTTGCTCATTTTCCCCCTCCCGCCACGGTCCTGGTGCCGGCCAGCATGCCGTCTTCCAGGGTATGGACGATTTCCGCCTCGCCGACGATCTTCGGGTCGTGGGTCGAGAAGATGAAGGTCGTCTTGAACGTGTCTCGCATCTTCTTCATCAGCTCGATCACCTGGTAGGCGGTCGCGTGGTCCAGGTTCGCCGTGGGCTCGTCGGCAAGCACCAGCTCGGGCTTGGTGACCAGCGCCCGGGCAACCGCCACCCGCTGCTTCTGCCCCCCGGATATCTGGTCGGGGAACTTGTGCATCTGCTCTAGCATCCCGACGGCCTCGAGCAGCGCGAGGACCCGATCGGAACGCTCGGGCGCCGGAACGTCCTGCACCATGAGCAGCGGATATTCGATGTTCTCGTAGACGGTGAGCACCGGGATGAGGTTGAAGTCCTGGAAGATGAATCCGATCTTGTCCCCACGGAACGCCGCTCCATTGCGCCGGTCGAGGGCGGAAACGTCGATGCCGGCCACTTCCAGCAGCCCGCCGCTCGGCTTGTCGAGGCAGCCGATGAGGTTGAGCAGGGTGGTTTTCCCGCTCCCGGACGGACCGACGAAGGAAACGAAAGAGCCCGGATCGATCTTGAAGCTCAACCCTTTCAGCGCCCTGACGGTGACGTCTCCCGCCTGGTAATCTTTCGTGATGTCTGTTGCCACGATCAGGCCCATGCTTCCTCCTTTACACCCTGAGCTCCATTTTTCTCCCGTTGACGAAACGGTAGCAGTGGAATGAGGAGGAATAGTGTCTCAATCGTGGAAAAATTATGGATATTCCAAAGGGTTGCCGCGAACAGGGAGATGCAAAACGCGGCGATTGGCGATTAGGGCAGTCGGACTTGCTCGGAGCGGTTATTCGGCCGGCTTCTCCGCCCCGGGCCGGTTCGGGCATGCCGGCTCCACGAACTTGAACTCCCCGCCCTGCAGGGTGTCGACGACCTTCATGATCGCGCATGAATGGGACTCGCCGCATACCTTGCATTCCACCTTGGGCCAGCGGTCCTCGTTGATGATGGTCTCGATATCTTCCGAGTTATGCTGGCTTCCGACGGTCACCTCGGTGACCTGGGACCTTTTCATCCGTTCGACAACCATTTCCTCACCTCCCGGCGCATGTAAATTCTATTGAAAATGTGAATTATATTCCACTGACGTTCAGTTTACCACGCGAAAGGACGGCGCGGAGATGAACTCCCCCCGGCAGACGGGGCACCGTGCGGGGCCCCTCCTCGAGCAGGGAGAGGATCCGCCTCCGGACCGTTTCCCCTTCCACGGCCGGGACCGGCGGCTTTTTCCTCGAATCCAAAGGATCTTCCTCCCTTGCGATGAATCTTAATTACCGGAAATCGGAAAATAAAGGAGGGTCCCCATGAAATCCCCGATCGTCGTCTGCGGAGCGACGGGAAACGTGGGCCGCAGGATCGTGGAAGCGCTCCTTGCCGCCGGCGAGCCGGTCCGTGTCATCGGAAGGGAACGGGTGCGATTGGGCCCGCTGGCCGCCCGGGGAGCGGATCCACTCCCGGGAGACCTCGAAGACACCGCGTTCCTTGAGTCGGCGTTTTCCGGAGCGCGCGCAGCGTTCGTCCTGATCCCGCCCAAACTCCACGCCCCCGACCTGCGGAGGTACCAGAACAAGGTCTCGGATGCGATCGTTTCCGCCCTCGCGAAGGCGAAAGTCCCCCGTGTCGTCACGCTGAGCAGCATCGGGGCGCACCTCCCGGAGGGGACGGGGCCGATCCTGGGCCTCCACGATCTGGAGGAAAAGCTGGCCGGGCTCCCTGCCGCCGCGGTCCACCTCAGGCCCGGCTATTTCCACGAAAACCACCTCTGGAGCATCCCCGCCATCCGCAGCCAGGGGGTGAATATCGGGGCGCTTCGCCCCGAGGCGCCGATCCCCATGGTCGCAACGGAGGACATCGCCTCCGAGGCGTCCCGCCTGCTCCTTCGGGATTCCTTCAGCGGACGGGAAGTGCGATACCTCCTCGGTCCGAAGGATTACACTATGTCCGAGGTCACGCGGATCCTCGGAAAATCGATCGGGACGCCGGCGCTTCAGTATATCCCCGCCGCCGAGGAGGATATGCGCCGCGCGATGACCGGCATGGGGATGTCGCGGAGCGTCGTCGAGGCGATGCTCGAAATGTACCGGGGCTTCAACGCCGGGAAGATCCGTCCGACCCGGGAAAGGGGCCCCGAAAGCACGACCCCGACGACCCTCGAAGATTTCGCGGAATCCGTCTTCGCCCCGGCGTACCGGGCGGCGGCGTGAACGTGAATATGGGGACAGGAGGAGTGCCGCGATGGAGTATGTGAACCTCGGGAACACGGGGACCAGGGTGTCCCGGATCTGCCTCGGCTGCATGACCTACGGCGCGAAGAAGTGGCGCGAATGGGTGCTGGAGGAGGAAGAAAGCAGGCCCTTCATCCGTCGGGCCCTGGAACTGGGGATCAATTTCTTCGACACCGCCGACGTGTACTCCCTCGGGAGGAGCGAGGAGATCTTGGGCCGGGCGCTGAAGGATTTCGGGCCGGGACGGGACAAACTGGTCATCGCCACCAAGGTCTTCGGCGTCATGGGGGACGACCCGAATCGGCGCGGCCTGTCGAAGAAGCACATCCGCCATTCCATCGAAGATTCCCTACGGCGCCTTGGGACCGATTACGTGGACCTGTACCAGATCCACCGGTTCGATCCGTCCACTCCCATCGAAGAGACGCTCGAGGCGCTGACCGGGGTCGTGCGCTCCGGGAAGGCGCTGTACGTCGGGGCCTCCTCGATGTACGCCTGGCAGTTCGCCGGGATGCTCCATGCCGCGGAGCGTCAGGGGTACAGCCGTTTCGTCACGATGCAGAACCATTACAACCTGCTCTACCGGGAGGAGGAGCGGGAGATGATCCCGCTTTGCAGGAAGGAAGGGATCGGGCTTCTCCCCTGGAGCCCCCTCGCCCGCGGACTTCTTTCCCGGCGGCTCCCCGCGGAAGGATTCGGGGATACATCGCGCGCCCGGACGGACGATTTCGCCCACAAGCTGTATTATCGGCCGGACGATGCCGTCGTGATCGGAAAGGTGGCCGAGGTCGCGGAGCGCCGGGGCGCGCCCATGGCGCAGGTGGCGCTCGCCTGGATCCTGGGGCGGCCCGGGGTGGCCGCGCCGATCGTCGGAGCGAGCCGGATGGAGCACCTAGAGGATGCGGTGAAGGCGCTCGATATCCGCCTGACCGACGAGGAGCGCGCGGAGCTCGAAGCGCCGTACCGGCCGCATCCCGTGCTCGGGCACGATTGATCATGAAGCCGGGTGGCGCCATGCACATCGCGGCCGTCGCCGCCTTCCTCCTTTCCGCCGCGGCTGCGCTTGCCGCCGGGATCGCCGGGCCGGGGTACCGCGCCGGATGGTGGGGATTCCGGCAGGGCTTCGACATCCTCCGCTGGGCGGCGTATCTCGGGGCGGCGGGCGCCGCGGCTTCGATCCTTGCGGCGATTTTCACCCGGCCGGGCAGCGGGCGCCGCGGCTTCGCGGCCGCGCTTGCGGGGATCGCGCTCGGAGCGACCGCCTTCGGCGTGCCCTACGGCTGGAGCCGGATCGCCGGCCAGGTTCCGAGGATCCACGACATCACCACGGACACCGATGATCCGCCGGCCTTCGTCGCCATCCTCCCGTTGCGTAAGGATGCGCCCAACCCGGCGGAATACGGCGGCCCCGAAATCGCCGCGAAGCAGCGCGCGGCGTATCCCGACATCCGGCCGTTCAAGACCGGCATCTCCACTTCCCGGGCATACGAAGCCGCCCTCGTGACGGCGGAGCGGATGAAATGGGAGGTGGTGGAGGAAAATCCCGCGGAAGGACGGATCGAGGCCGTGGCCACCACGCGCTGGTTCGGCTTCAAGGACGACGTCGTCATCCGCATCTCCCCCACGGCGGAGGGCGGATGCGTCCTCGACATCCGGTCGGTCTCCCGGGTGGGGATCAGCGACGTCGGCGCCAACGCCCGCCGGATCCGGGCGTTTCTCGGACGGTTCGCGAAGACCGCGGGAAGCGGGGGATGACCCATGAAGCCGCGCAACGCCGCGCTGCGGATCGTCGTCGTGGTGATCCGGTTCCGATGAGGAGCGGCACATGATGAAACGCATGCTCGGGAATTCCGGGATGGAAGTCGCGCCGCTGGCGTTCGGCGGCAACGTGTTCGGATGGACCGCGGACGAGCCGACCTCCTTCCGGCTTCTGGATGCGTTCACGGCCGCGGGAGGCAACCTGGTCGACACGGCGGACGTGTATTCCAACTGGGTCCCGGGGAACAGCGGCGGGGAATCCGAGACCATTCTCGGGCGGTGGCTGGGAAAAAACGGCAACCGGGAGAAGGTTCTCGTCGCGACGAAGGTGGGAAAGCCGATGGGACCGGGCAGGTCGGGACTGTCGAAATCCTATATCCTCACCGCCGCGGAGGACTCGCTCCGGCGGCTGCGGACGGACCGCATCGACCTTTACCAGTCCCACGAGGACGATCCCGCGACGCCTCCGGAGGAAACGCTGGAGGCGTTTTCGCAGCTTATCCGGCAGGGGAAGGTCCGGGCGATCGGAGCGTCGAACTACACGCCGGAGCGGCTCTCGGAATCGCTGGAAACGGGCGCGCGGCTCGGGCTCCCCGCGTATTGCAGCCTCCAGCCGCGGTACAACCTTTACGACCGCGCGGAATTCGAGCGGGAGCTCCTCCCCCTTTGCCTGGCGAACGGGCTGGGCGTGATCCCCTATTTCTCCCTCGCCAGCGGGTTCCTTGCTGGAAAATACCGGTCGGAAAAGGACCTCGCCGGCAGGGCGCGAGGCGGTTTCGTCAAGAGCTACCTGACCGAGCGGGGTTTTCGCATTCTGGACGCATTGGACCGGGTGGCTTCCGAACACCGTTCGTCACCGGCTGCCGTGGCGCTCGCCTGGCTGATCGCGCGGCCCGGGATCACGGCGCCGATCGCCAGCGCCACCACGCTGGGGCAGCTGCACGACCTGACTGGAGCGATGCGGCTGGAGCTGAATCCGGATTCGATCCAGCTCCTCGACAACGCCAGCGCCTGAAGGGTTCCGCCCCCCCGGCAATCAAGCTATGCGGATTTCTTGTGGAACTCGCGGACGTCGTCCGCGGTGAACTTGTTCAGCTTGAT
The DNA here is from genome assembly GCA_040758155.1 of Thermodesulfobacteriota bacterium. Lineage (NCBI taxonomy): Bacteria > Pseudomonadati > Thermodesulfobacteriota > Thermodesulfobacteriota bacterium. The sequence continues at coordinate 7,558 of JBFLWB010000132.1, read as the reverse complement.
GATGCGGGCCTTCCCGGCCAGAAAGAACGGGAGGGTCTTCCGGACATCCACCTCGCTTTCAGCTTCCACGACGGCATACCCCGTGTGGTCTCCGGCCATGCAACCCCAGTCGTAACGGGCCAGGACGTCTTCTCCCTTCGCCATGACCTCGTCCAGCGCGCGGAGGCATTCCTCCGCTGTGTGCGGCGATTCGATGTGGTATCTGTCCATATTTTCCCTCCTTCCGCAGCATTCGCAGGGAGGTTGACGCGCCTCAAACCTCTCTTATTATCAGTATATATTCTCATCCATATTGCTAAGCGTACGTAGTCGATTTTCCGGCTGCTGGACGCAACCTCAACGGCGGAACGGACCGGCCCCCGCCGCAAGCGTCGCCCCTTCGAGGAGGACGATCATGTTCAGGACCATCGAGATCCCGTGGAGGCGGGAGAACTCCTTGCGGGAAGCGGAATCCGGCGCCGCCGTCTCAAAGGAGACCGCCGCGCGCTTCACCTCTTCCATCCGGGGCAGTAGGCTGTACGCCTGGTATCCGGCCAGGAAGATGGCGGATGCCGCCAGCAGCGTTCCGACAACGCGGCGCCATCCGCGAAACGCCTCCCCCGAGAGAAGCCGCAGGAGAAGCACGACCCCGGCGAGGACCAGCACGTACCGAAAATAGTGCGGAAAGATGGTCCCCACGATCTTCCCGGCCGCGTCCCTCCCCTGCGTTCGGAAGAGGATCGGCGTGACGACGAACGTGAACAAAGCGATCCCTCCGACCCACAGGGCGAGGGTCAGGCGGTACAGTGCGGCTGCGACGAACTGCATCGGCGTCTCCTGCCAGCGGGGATTCCGTGTTCCGTTGCTCAACGACATATTAAAATATCCATGTGCATTTGTTCCCGTAAACCGGATCGCAAAGGAGCGCTGCATATGACGACCGCACTCGTCACCGGTGCGACGGCCGGGATCGGAAAGGTTTTCGCACAGCGGTTCGCGGCGCGCGGACATGACCTCGTCCTCGTGGCGAGGAACGCCGCGTCGCTGGAAGAGGTTGCCGCCGACCTGCGAAAACGGCACGGTGTGGAAGTCGAGACGCTCCGCGCGGACCTGTGCGACCGACAGCAGATGGACCGTGTGGCCGACCGGCTGCGCGACGCGGGCCGTCCCGTCGACATCCTCGTGAACAACGCGGGCTTCGGGCTGGCCGCTCCCTTCCTCCAGGGGCCGATCTCCGACGAGGAGCGGATGCTCGATTGCCTGGTCCGGGCCGTCCTCGTCCTCACCCGCGCCGCGGTGCCCGGAATGATCGACCGCCGCAGCGGGACCGTCATCACCGTGTCCTCCGTCGCCGGCTTCCTGCCCGGGGGCACCTACTCCGCCGCCAAGGCGTGGGCGACGACGTTCACGGTCTCGCTGGCGGGGCAGCTCGCCGGGACCGGCGTCGCCGCGACGGTCCTTTGCCCCGGTTACGTGCGCACCGAGTTTCAGCAGCGGGCGGGGGTCGACGTGTCCTACCTGCCGGGCTGGGTCTGGCTGGACGCGGAGGAGCTCGTCGACCGTTGCCTGGAGGACGTCCGCCGCGGGCGCATGGTCAGCGTCCCGAGCCTGCGGTACAAGGCGATGGTGTTCTTCCTGCGCCGCTTCCCGCTTCGCTGGCTGAAGGGATTGGCCGTACGGCGCAACCGGATGCATGCGGCCGGCAATAAAACCGGGGATCGATGACGAAGTTTTACATCGGCGTGCAAATCGGATACAGTTTTTTCTCAACCCGGTAATCCCCCATGGGAGGTGCGTCTTTGGAGGCACTCAAGGAAACGCCTTTGGCAGGGAGGCATCGGGACCGCAAGGCCCTCATGGCCCCCTTCGGCGGTTGGGACATGCCGATCCAGTACGAAGGAGGAATCCTCGCCGAGCACCGGTGGTGCCGCGAGAAGGCGGCCCTTTTCGACATCTGCCACATGGGCGAGTTCCTCTATCGGGGCGACATCGCCGGCGGCGGCCTCGAGGACGTCTTCACCTTCTCCGTCGCCTCCATCCCGGAGGGGCGCTCCCGCTACGGGCTCCTGCTCAACGAGCGGGGAGGAATCATCGACGACCTGATCGTCTTTCGCCTCGGCAGGAACGAGGCGATGATCGTGGTCAACGCCGCGACCGCTCCCAACGATTTCTCCGTCATCCGCGGCCGCCTCAAGCCGGGCGCGGAGTTCACCGACATTTCCTCCATCACCGGCAAGCTCGATCCCCAGGGACCGCTGTCCCGGGAGGTCCTCGTCGACCTTCTGGGAAAAGAGGTCTCCTCCATCCCCTATTTCCGTTTCGTGAAGATGGACGTTCTCGGCACCCCGGCGATCGTGAGCCGGACCGGCTACACCGGGGAGCTCGGATACGAGATCTTCCTCCCCTGGGACAAGACGGTCGAGCTCTGGGACAGGCTCCTGGCGGATCCCCGAGTCAAGCCGGCGGGACTGGGCGCGCGCGACCTGCTCCGGCTCGAGATGGGCTACAGCCTGTACGGGAACGACCTCGACGAGACGGTCACCCCGCTGGAAGCCGGGCTGGAAGGGTTCGTCAACTTCGACAAGGAATTCGTCGGCCGGAACGCGCTCCAGAAGCAGCGGGCGGAAGGGCCCGGACGCGTGCGGGCGGCCTTCCGCGTGGGCTCCCGCCGCTCGCCGCGGCACAATTTCGAAATCCTGCGGGACGGCCGGAAGGTCGGCATCGTCACCAGCGGAGGGTTCTCTCCCATGCTCGGCTGCGGGATCGGGCTGGGGAGGGTCTCCCCCGACGCCGCCGCTCCGGGGTCGGTCCTGTCGATCCGGCACGAAGGCGTCTCCATGGACGCGACGGTCTGCGATCTGCCTTTCTACAAGGGAGGATCGGTCCGCGCCTGAATCGCGGCCCGATCCCCCATCCCTTTCCAGGAGAAACGACATGTCCGCGATGTACTACACCAAGGAGCACGAGTGGGTGAAGGTCGACGGGAACACCGCCACGGTGGGGATCAGCGCCTACGCGGCCGAGCACCTGGGGGACGTCACCTTCGTGGAGCTTCCGGCGACGGGCAAGGCGGTGAAGCAGTTCGAGGTCCTGTGCGCCATCGAGTCCGTCAAGGCGGCCAGCGACATCTACGCGCCGGTTTCCGGGACGGTGGCCTCCGTCAATGGGGTTCTGAACGACCGCCCCGAGCTCGTGAACGAGTCGCCGGAGGACGCGGCCTGGATGGCCACCCTGAAGATGTCCGATCCCGCGGAGGTGTCGAAGCTGATGGACGCGAAACAGTACGAAGAGTACCGGAAGGGGCTGTGACATGGGCTTCACGCCGCATACGAAGGAAGAGATCCGGGAGATGCTGGCCGCCGTCGGCGCCGCGGACATCGAGGAGCTGTTCCGCCCGATCCCGACCGGGCTCCGCGCAAAGTCGTTCGACCTCCCGCCGGGGATGTCGGAGTTTGAGATGCTGGACGGACTGCGCGAGCTCGCGGGAAGGAACGGACACATCGTCCCCTTCGTAGGGGGCGGCTTCTACGACCACCTGGTTCCCGCCGCCGTGGACCACCTCGCCGGACGCGCGGAGTTCTACACCGCCTATACCCCCTACCAGCCCGAATGTTCCCAGGGGACGCTGCAGGCGCTCTTCGAGTACCAGACAGCGGTCTGCCGGCTGACCGGCTTCGGGGTCACGAACGCCTCCCTGTACGACGGGGGGACGGCGCTCGCGGAAGCGGCCATGATGGCGCTGCGGGTGACCGGGCGGAGCCGGGTCCTCCTGGACGGCGCGGTCAACCCTTTCTCTCGGGAAATCGTCCGGACCTACCTCGCAAACCTCCCGGTGGAAGTCGTGGAGGTTCCGACCCTCGACGGAACGCTCGACCGGAAGCGTCTCGCGGCGGAATTGGACGACCGGTGCGCGGCGGTGCTGGTCCAGAACCCTACCTTCTTCGGCTGCGTGGACGACTATACCGACATCTCGGCAAAGGCGCACGGATGCGGCGCCCTCCTGGCCGCGTCCGTCTACCCGGTGTCGCTCGGGATCCTGAAGTCGCCCGGAGAGATGGGCGCGGACATCGCCGTGGGGGACGGCCAGAGCCTCGGTAATCCCCTCAACTTCGGCGGCCCATCCTTCGGCTTCCTTGCGGCCCGCAAGGAGCTCATCCGGAACATCCCCGGCCGGATCGTCGGAGAGACGGTCGACCGGGAAGGGCGGCGCGGCTTCGTCCTGACCATCCAGGCCCGCGAGCAGCACATCAAGCGGCACAAGGCGACCTCGAACATCTGCACCAACCAGAGCCTCTGCGCCCTGCGCGGGCTGATCTTCCTGTCGGCGCTGGGAAAGAACGGCCTCGCGGAGCTCGCGCGGCGCAACCGGGACAAGGCGGAATACGCCAAGGCCGCCCTGGCCGCCGTCCGGGGTGTCTCCGTACCGGCCGGCCCGCCGACCTTCAATGAATTCACGGTCCGTCTCCCCAAGGGGGCGGACGAGACGGTCGCGGCGCTGCTGCGGCGGGGAATCGCCGCCGGCGTGCCGCTGGGCCGTTACTATCCCGGGATGGAGGACCGCCTGCTGGTGACGGTCACGGAAAAACGCACGAAAGGCGAAATCAACCTGCTCGCGCGGGAGCTGGAGGCGGCGCTATGGAGCTGATCTTCGAGAAATCGGTCGCCGGCCGCGCAGGGGTCCGCCTTCCCGCTTCCGACGTCCCGGACGCAACTCCCCTGCCCGGAGAGCTGCTGCGCGCCGAGGCCGCGGGGTTGCCGGAGCTTTCCGAGCTCGATGTGGTCCGACACTTCACGGGGCTGTCGCGCCGCAACGTCGGCGTCGACACCTCCTTCTACCCGCTCGGCTCCTGCACCATGAAGTACAACGGGAAGGCGATGGAGGAGGCCGCGAAGCTGTTCACCCCGTTCCACCCCATGGTCGCGATGCTTCCCGGAGGGGAATCGCTCGCCCAGGGTTCGCTAGCGGTGCTTTACGGGATGGAACGCCAGATCGAGGAGATCACCGGGATGGACGCGGTCACCTGCCAGCCGCTGGCCGGCGCGCAGGGCGAGATGACGGGCATCATGCTGATCGCGGCCTACCACAAGGCGCATGGGGCCAAAAAGCGGTACATCATCGTCCCCGACTCTTCCCACGGCACCAACCCTGCGTCCGCCGCCATGGTCGGCTACGAGGTCGTGACCGTCCCCTCCGCCCCCTACGGCGACATGGACCTCGACGCCTTCAAGGCCGCGCTGAACGGCGAGGTCGCGGCGGTGATGATGACGTGCCCCAACACACTGGGGCTGTTCAACCCGCACATCCGGGAGATCTGCGACCTGGCGCACGCGGCGGGAGCGCTCGTCTACTACGACGGCGCCAACCTCAACGCCATCCTCGGCAAGGTGCGGCCGGGCGACGTGGGGTTCGACGTGATCCACGTCAACCTCCACAAGACCTTCGGGACGCCGCACGGCGGCGGCGGCCCCGGCTCCGGCCCGGTGGGGGTGAAGGAGGCGCTCATCCCCTTCCTGCCCCACCCGCGGATCCTCCGGGGCAAGGACGGCACGTTCTCCCTTTCGACCGACGGCCCGAAGAGCATCGGGCGCGTCGCCAACTTCTACGGGAACTTCGGGGTGGTCGTCCGGGCGTACGCCTACGCCCTGATGCTGGGGCGGGAGGGGCTGACGAAGGCCAGCGAGCTGGCGGTGCTGAACGCCAACTACGTGATGAGCCGGCTGAAGGACCTCTACGACCTGCCGTACGACCAGACCTGCATGCACGAGTGCGTCTTCTCGGCCACCCGCCAGATGCCGCGCGACGTCCATGCGATCGACATCGCGAAATTCCTGATCGACAAGGGGTTCCACCCCCCCACTGTCTATTTCCCGCTGAACGTGAAGGAAGCGATCATGATCGAGCCGACGGAGACCGAGAGCAAGTCGACGTTGGACGCCTTCGTCGTCGCGATGCGGGAGGCGGCGGAGCTGGCGGAGAAGGACCCGGCGGTCCTGAAAAAAGCGCCCGTGACGACCCCGATCTCGCGCCTCGACGAGACCAAGGCCGCCCGGGACCAGAAAGTCTGCGTTTAGCCGCCTAGATAAGCCTTCTTTACCTGCGGATCTTCGAGGAGTGTTTCGGAGCGGCCTTCCAGGACGAGCCGGCCGTTCTCCAGGACGTAGCCGCGCGCCGCGAACTGGAGCGCCATCCTCGCGTTCTGCTCCACGACCAGGATGGTCGTCCCTTCCTTACGGTTGATCTCCTTCATGGAGTCGAACACGCTCTTCATCAGGAGGGGGGCCAGCCCCATGGACGGCTCGTCCAGGAGCATGATCTTCCTGCCGCTCATGAAGGCGCGCCCGACTGCCAGCATCTGCTGCTCGCCGCCGCTCATGGTCCCGGATTTCTGGTTCTCCCGTTCCTTAAGCCGCGGGAATATCGCGAACACCCTTTCCATGTCGTCCGCGATCCCCGCGGGGTCCTTCCTGGCGAAGGTGGCAAGCTGCAGGTTTTCCATGACCGTGAGGTTGCCGAACAGGCGCCGCCCCTCGGGCACGTGGGAGATCCCCAGCTCGCTCACGACCTTGTCGGCCTCGTACTTGAGCAGGTCCTTCCCCATGAAGGTCATGCGCGTCCCCGGCTGCGCGGGAACCATGCGGGAGATCGCCCTCAGTGTCGTGCTTTTCCCCGCCCCGTTGGCGCCGATGATGCAGACGACCTCCCCTTCCTCGATCCGGAAGGAGATGCCGTGCAGCGCCACGATATTGCCGTAGGAGACGGTCAGGTTCTCGACTGACAGCAGCATCAGGCGACGCCCTCCTTGCCGAGGTAGGCGTCGATCACCTTCGGGTTGTTCCGGATCTCCTCGGGCGTCCCCTCGGCGATGAGCTCGCCGAAGTTCACCGTCTGGATCCTGTGGCACAGCTCCATGACGAACTTGAGCCGGTGCTCGATCAGCAGGATCGCCAACCCCAGCTCCCTGTGGACCTTCCGGACGATCTCCATGATCTGCACGAGCTCCTCGGGATTCATCCCCGCCGTCGGCTCGTCCAGGAAGAGGACCTTGGGATCCGTCGCGAGCGCCCGGGCCATCTCGACCCTGCGCTGCGCGCCGTACGGCAGGTTGAGGACCACCTGCCCCGCAAGGTGGGAAATGCCCAGCATCTCGAGGAGCCCCATCGACTTCTCCTCGATCTCGGCCTCCTCCCGTCTCCGCCCGGGAGTGCCGAAGAACGCCCCGGGCAGGCCGTAGCGGATCTTGGCGTACTGCGCCATGTTGACGTGCTCGAGGACGGTCATGTGCCGCCACAGCAGCAGGTTCTGGAAGGTCCGGCTGATCCCCATGGATGCGATCTTGTGCGGCGGAAGCCCGTTGATCCTCTTTCCCTCGAGCAGGACCTCTCCTTCCGTGGGATTGTAGACTCCGGTGATGAGGTTGAAGATCGTGGTCTTGCCGGCGCCGTTGGGACCGATCAGCCCCCGGATCTGCCCGGGCATGAGCTCGAGGTTGTAGTTCCGGACGGCCCTCAAGCCCCCGAAGTCGTGCGACATGTCCTTCACCCGCAGGATCGGCATGTCATTCCTCCCCGCCCGGTTTGC
>JBFLWB010000131.1:45816-80280 GCA_040758155.1 Thermodesulfobacteriota bacterium | reverse complement strand
CAGCGCGAGGAGGAGGCGGCCGACCAGCCGCGCGGGCACGCCGCGCGCGACCACGAGCTCCGCGAGGCGGGAGAAGCGCTGGAGCAGGACCACGAGCGTGAAGCTCGAAAGGCCGATCAGGAACGGCCCCGTCATCTCCGCCAGGAGATATTGGCGCGACAGTTTCATCGTGTAGTATCATACTTGATTAAGATGAAATATATCGAAGGATCCCGGGGGTTTTCCCCTCCGGGGGATACCTCCGTCACGATCGGCAACTTCGACGGGGTCCATCTCGGCCACAGGGAACTGATCCGGCGGACGTTGGCGCATTCGCGGGAATTGGACGCGCTTTCCGCAGTGATCACGTTCTCTCCCCACCCGATCCGCTTCTTCTCCCCCGGCGCGCGCTTCTACGAGATCACGACGATCGGCGAAAAGGCCGCGCGGATGGAGGAGCTCGGGATCGACGTGTTCGTGGTGGAGTCGTTCGACGGGGAGATCGGCGGGATGACGCCGGAAGAGTTCGCCCGGACGATCCTGCGCGACCGGATGCGGGCTCGAGTCGTCACGGTGGGGTACGACTTCACCTTCGGGAAGAACCGGACCGGGTCCCCGGAGCTGCTGTCGCGCCTGGGACGGGAGCTGGGCTTCTCCGTGGACATCGTGCCTCCGCTGCTGCGCGGCGGGGCGATCGTGAGCTCGAGCCGGATCCGGGAGCTGCTCCTCGCGGGGCGGGTGCGGGAGGCGGAGGAGCTGCTGTGCCGCCCGTACAAGGTGGCGGGGCGGGTGATCCGGGGGAGCGCGCGGGGGCGCCGGCTGGGCTTTCCCACGGCGAACGTGCAATACGCGCAGGAGCTGATTCCCCTCCCGGGAGTGTACGTGGTCGACGCCGAGGCCGGCGGGAGGGCGTACCGGGGCGTGGCGAACGTCGGGTTCAACCCGACCTTCGGGGAGAACTCCCTCGGGGTGGAGGCGCACCTGTTCGGGTTCGACGGAGATCTCTACGGACAGGAGATGACCGTGTGGTTCCGCGACCGGATCCGCGACGAGCGGAAGTTCCAGACCGTGGAGGAGCTGGTGCGTCAGATCGCGAAGGACGCGGAGTACGCGCGGGAGTCGGACATCCCCGTATGGAGGGAGCCGCGCGGCGGGATGGAGGAGAGCGCATGAGGATCGCCGTGCTCCTCATGGCGGCGCTGTTCGCGGGCTGCTCCGGCGGCGGGCAGGGGAACGCGCCCGGCGCGGCGGTCGACGTCGCGTCGGTCCAGCAGGCGATCGTGGCGTCCGCGGAGCGGGCGGTCCCCGCGGTCGTCAACATCCGGACCGTGACCCGCCTCGCCGGGGCCGGATCGGGCGGGCCGCGGCCGGGAGGCCATCCCCCCGAGTACCTCATGGACCTGCTGGAGGAGAACGGCGGCTTCCGGGAGAACTCCCTCGGCTCCGGAGTCATCGTCGGGGAGGACGGGCTGATCGTCACGAACGAGCACGTGATCCGCGACGCGGACGAGATCGTCGTGCGGCTGTCGGACCGGAGCGAGTACCGGGCGAAGGTGATCGGCGCGGACGTGCGGACGGACGTCGCCGTCCTGCGCATCCAGCCGTCGAGGAAGCTGCCGGTGGCGACGCTGGGCGATTCCTCCGCCCTGAAGGTGGGGGAGTTCGCGATCGCGGTGGGCAATCCGTTCGGCCTGGAGAGCACCGTCACACTGGGCGTGGTGAGCGCGACCGGGCGCAGCGCGGAGCCGGAGCTGGAGGGCGGGGACGAGTTCATCCAGACCGACGCCTCGATCAACCCGGGGAATTCCGGCGGCCCGCTGCTGAATTCCCGCGGAGAGGTGGTGGGGATCAACACGGCCATGATGAGCTCCGGCCAGGGGATCGGCTTCGCCATCCCCATCAACACGGTCAAGGCCGTGGAGCAGGTGCTCGCCGAGTACGGCACCGTCCGGCGCGGGTGGCTCGGCGTCGCGATCCAGCAGCTCACCCCCGACCTCGCGGAAGCGTTCGGGGCGAAGGGGGAGAAGGGAATTCTCGTGAACCGCGTCGTCCCCGGGAGCCCCGCGGAGAACGGGGGGCTGCGGATGGGAGACATCCTGATCGCGTGGGGGAAGGCCCGCGTCGGCGGCGTCAAGGAGTTCCGCCAGCAGGTCGCCTCCACCGCTCCCGGGACCACGGTCCCCATCGAGGTCCTGCGGGACGGGAGGCGCGCGCTCGTTACGGTCCGGATCGCGGAAGCCGAGGGGATGGCGCAGGTCCGGCGCTCCCCCCGGATGGAGCCCGCCGACCCGCTCGGGATGACGGTCGGCGCGGTGCACCCGAGGATCCTCCGGGAGTTCGAGCTGCGAGGCGGAGTGGTGGTGACGTCCGTGGAAGCCGCCACCCCCGCGTGGGAAGGGGGGATCCGCGAGGGGGACATCCTCGTCTCCGTCAACCGGGAATCGGTGGCGGGAGTCGAGGACTATCGGAAGATCGTATCGCGCCTGCCGCGGGGAGCCGCCGTTCCCGCGCTGGTGTCCCGCGAGGGCGCGCTGTTCTACGCGGCGCTGCGGAGCAGATAAGGCGAAGGAGGCGACGATGGCCGTTGTTACGGACATGGACGTGGCGCGCCGTATCGCCAGGGCGGTGGTCTCGGACATCGCGCTGTACAACGTGAAGAAGGTCGAGGAGGGGATCCGGAACGACACCCTGTTCGATCTACTGGCGGGCGAGATAGAGGAGGGGCGGAACTACTATCTCAGCCGCGTCGCCCCCGAGCTGGCGGAGCACACCAACTTCTACAACCAGGCGCTGGTGGACGTCCTCGTCAAGCCCACGGGGCGGATACCTTCCAAGGCCTGGTAGGTGCCCGGCCTTTCGCCGGGCGCGTTCCGGCTGACCGTCCCTGCCGGCGCCGCGGGGGAGCGTCTCGACCGGTACCTCCCCGCCGCGCTTTCCGGCCTCTCCCGGGCCGGCGCCCAGCGGCTGATCGGGGAAGGGAACGTGCTCCTTTCGGGCGCCGTCCCGCGTCCCTCCCATCGGCTTTCCGGCGGGGAGATCCTGGAGGTGACGGTTCCCCCGCCCGCGCCGCTTGCACTCGAGCCCGAAGAGCATTCCCTCGCGATCCTCCATGAGGACGCCCACCTGCTGGTGGTCGAGAAACCCGCCGGGATGGTGGTCCACCCGGCGCCGGGCCATTCCGGGGGGACGCTCGTGAACGCCCTGCTGTCGCGCGCCGACTCGCTCTCCGGCATCGGCGGCGTCCAGCGGCCGGGGATCGTCCACCGTCTCGACCGCGACACTTCCGGGATCCTCGTCGTCGCGAAGACCGACGCCGCCCATGGCGGGCTGTCGGCGCAGCTTTCCGCCCACGCGATGGATCGGGGATACCACGGGATCGTCTTCGGGGCCCCCCCGGCGGCGGAAGGGGTCGTGAGCACGCGGATCGGCAGGCACCCGGTCCACCGGAAGAAGATGGCGGTCCTCCCTTCGGGCGGGCGGCTCGCCGTCACACGGTACCGCCGGCTGGCCTCCTTCGGTCCGTTCTCGCTCCTCGAGTTCCGTCTCGAGACGGGGCGCACCCACCAGGTCCGGGTCCACTGCGCACACCTGCGCTGCCCGATCGTCGGCGACGATGTCTACGGCAGGCCGCGGAAGATCGTCCTGGGCAGGGGTGCGCTGGCGCGCACCGTGACGGTATCGCGCTTCTTCCTCCACGCGTTCCGGCTCGGCTTCACGCACCCGGTGACCGGGGAGCGGCTCAGCTTCACGGTTCCGGATCCGCCGGAGTTCGGCGAGTTCCGGGCCGCGGTGGAGGCCGCGCTATGAGACCGCTTCCGTATTTCATCCAGTCGCCGCTGCTGCGGACCGTCCCGGGGGTGTACCACGCGTTCCTGGGGATCGATCCCGTGGAGGGGCGGGGAAGGGAGGAGCGGCTCCGGGAGGTGTTCTCGATCCCGCCGGAAACGGTCGGGACGCTGAAGCAGGTTCATTCCGCGGATGTCCTGGCGTACGGGCCCGAAGACGGAGACTATCCCGGCTGCCGTAAGCGGGAGGGCGACGCTCTCTGGACGGTCGCGGCCGGCACGGGGGTCGGGGTCCATACGGCGGACTGCGTCCCAATCCTTTTCGCACATCGGGAGATCCCCCTGGTCGCCGCGGTGCACGCGGGATGGCGGGGGCTCGCCGCGGGGATCGTGCAGGAGGCCGTCCGGACATTGATGGAAAAGGCAGGAGAAAAGGGCACTTACGGCCTGGTAGCGTCCGCGGGGCCGTGCGCCCTGTGCTGCTGCTACGAGGTGGGGGAGGAGACGGCCGACGCACTCTCCGGCGTGGCCGGGGGGTCGGGATTGCGGCGGGGCGGCGCGCCGGGGAAGTGGTTCGCGGACCTGCGGGCGATCGCCCTGGCCGCGGTCGCCGAGGCGGGGATCGACCCATCCCGGGCGGAGGGAATCGGCCCCTGCACGATCTGCTCCCCCCGCTTCCACTCGTTCCGGCGTGAAAAAACCTTGACCGGCCGGCAGCTAAGCTTTATCTATATTTATAAGTAATCCTTTCGAAATCCGAAAGATTTTCATCCAAAGACAGGAACGACATCCATGAGTCCAGCCAGCACGCGCGAGCAGATCGGAAACGATTACCTTGCCTTCCTCGGGAAGCGGGAATCCGAGGAAACCCAGGCCAACCATTTCCTGGGAGTGCTGATGGACAGCTACCCGCTCCACTCGGTCTCCATCCTGACGCTCGATAAGCAACAGGCCCCGTCCGTGTTCGCGCAGCGCGGGCTTTCCGGAAGCTTCATCAAGGAGCTGTACGCGAAGGGCACGCTGCCGGTCGTCGGCGCGGCGTTCTCGGGAACGGCCGTCCTGCCTGGCGGAGACCCCCGTCTGGCGGATCCCGCGTGGCGTTTCGAGCACGAGAGCAAGGCGCTTTTCGCGGCCCCCTGCCGCGTCCACGGGAAGACCGTCGGCGCCTTCATCGCCGAGTTCCGGGAGTCCGCCCTGGCCGACTCCGTGACCCGCGAGGCGTTCGACGCCTACGCCCAGATGTCCGCCATCCTGATCGCGCTGAAGGGGCACCTGCACGAGATCGGCCGCATCCCCGAGATCGATCCCCTCACCGGATTGGGCACCTTCAAGACCTTCCACGAGGTGATGCTCCGGGAGCTTTCCAGGGGGAAGCGGACCGGGGAGCCGTTCTCCCTTGTGTTCATCAAGGTCCTGCACCTGCGGGAGATGAACGACGTCTACGGCCACACGGCCGCCGACGAGTCCTTCGTCGAGCTGTCGAACCGGGTGAAGACCCTGCTCCGCGGGGTCGATTCCGTCTCCCGGTCGGGGATGTCGCTCTACATCGTGATGCCGGAGACGCCGAAGTCGAAGGCGACGGCGGTCGCGGCGCGGATCGCATCCGCGATGGACGCGTCGGCGCCGGCGAGAAAGGACGTGGTCCTCAAGGTCGCCATCGGGGTGGCGAGCTACCCGGAGGACGGCGGGGACGAGAAGACCCTCATCACGCACACGGAAGCGATGGTCCACGAGTCGGTCCGCAAGGGGGGCAACGCGTTTACGGCATTGGGGGATTGACGCGGCGGAAGCGATGCGCTACCCTTGAATTTCCCGGAAGAGACCAGCGGACATTCGTAGGGAAACCACGGTATTCTGGAGTGCCTTCCGACAGAATCCCCGTCCTCTGAAAACGGCCGTTTCGTCCACGGTAAACCAACTATCCCTTTTCATAATGGAGAACGTGCATGAACCTGAAAGAGCTCAAAGGCATGCGGATCGGAGAGCTGACCGAGATCGCGAAGAAGATGAACGTGGACGGCGCCGCCGGCCTCAAGAAGCAGGAGCTCATCTTCGCCATCCTCCAGTCGCAGACCGACCAGGAGGTGATCGTATCGGGGGAAGGGACCCTCGAGGCGCTGCCTGACGGCTACGGATTCCTCCGCGCGCCCGACTCGAACTACCTCCCGGGGCCCGACGACATCTACGTCTCGCCCTCCCAGATCCGCCGCTTCGGCCTGCGCACCGGCGACACGATCAGCGGGCAGATCCGGGCGCCCAAGGGGGACGAGCGGTACTTCGCCCTCCTCAAGGTCGAGAAGATCAACTACGAGGACCCCGAGCTCAGCAAGGACAAGATCCTCTTCGACAACCTGACGCCGCTCTACCCGCAGGAGAAGTTCCGGATGGAGCACGCCCAGGAGAACTACTCCACGCGGATCATCGACCTGATCGCGCCGATCGGGAAGGGGCAGCGGGCGCTGATCACCTCGCCGCCGCGCGCCGGCAAGACGATCATCCTCCAGAACATCGCGAACGCGCTTTCGAAGAACCACCCCGAGGTCGTCCTCATCGTCCTGCTCATCGACGAGCGGCCCGAGGAGGTCACCGACATGCAGCGCAGCGTCAAGGGGGAGGTCATCTCCTCGACGTTCGACGAGCCGGCGCAGCGCCACGTGCAGGTGGCCGAGATGGTCCTCGAGAAGGCGAAGCGGCTGGTGGAGCACAAGAAGGACGTCGTCATCCTCCTCGACAGCATCACCCGCCTCGCGCGCGCCTACAACGCGGTCGTCCCCCCCTCGGGGAAGGTGCTCTCCGGCGGCGTGGACGCCAACGCGCTCCAGAAGCCGAAGCGGTTCTTCGGCGCCGCGCGCAACATCGAGGAGGGCGGCTCCCTCACGATCATCGCCACCGCGCTGATCGAGACGGGCAGCCGGATGGACGAAGTGATCTTCGAGGAGTTCAAGGGCACGGGCAACAACGAGCTCGTCCTCGACCGGAAGATCGCCGAGAAGCGGATCTTCCCGGCCATCGACATCAACAAGTCCGGGACCCGGAAGGAGGAGCTGCTCCTCGAGAAGAGCCTCCTGCAGCGCGTGTGGATCCTGCGGAAGTTCCTCTCCCCGCTCTCCCCGGCGGAGAGCATGGAGTTCCTCCTCGACAAGATCTCCAAGACCAAGACGAACAAGGAATTCATCGAGTCGATGAACGCCTGACGATACCCTGAAAGCGAAGGAAGAAAGGAAGACGACCGGCCATGAAAGAGAAAATCCACCCCAACTACGTACCTTCCACGGTGAAGTGCGCGTGCGGGACCACGTTCGAGACCGTCTCCGCGACGGACGAGATCAAGGTGGCCATCTGCTCGAACTGCCACCCGTTCTTCACGGGCAAGCAGAAGCTGATCGACACCGCGGGACGGATCGAGAAGTTCCAGAAGAAGTACACGAAGGGGGCGAAGGCCTGAAGCAGGAGGACCCCGCCGCGGTGAAGGTCCTTCTCCTCCAGTGCACCCCCGAGCCCGAGCGGATGGTCGCCCTCGCCGCGCGGCTCTGCTACTCGGCCGCCGGGATCGGCGACCTGAAGGAGGACGTCTCCCGCAAGGACGTCCGCGGCCTGGTCCGAAAGGTCCTGTCGATGGGCCACGCCTCCACGCTGGAACACGTCGCCTTCACCTTCGGCGTGGAGGGGATCTCGCGGGCCGCCTCGCACCAGCTGGTCCGCCACCGGATCGCCTCCTACTCCCAGCAGAGCCAGAGGTACGTCTCCGCCGATTTCGGCTACGTGACGCCGGCCACCGTCGAGGGGCATCCGGCGCTCCTTCGGGAGTACGAGCGCCACATGGCGGCGTCCTCCCGGCTCTACGCGAAGCTGACGAAGGCCGGGATCCCCGCGGAGGACGCGCGCTTCGTCCTTCCCAACGCCACGGAGACCAAGATCCTGATCACGATGAACGCTCGGGAGCTCCACCACTTCTTCTCCCTGCGCACGTGCCGGAGGGCGCAGTGGGAGATCCGGGAGATGGCGCTGCGCATGCTGGCCGTCGCGAGGGAGAAGGCGCCGCTGCTGTTCGAGGGCGCCGGCCCGGGGTGCGTCCGGGGGCGCTGCCCCGAGGGGAAGATGTCGTGCGGCGCCGCCGCCGAGGTGCGGCTCGAGATCGCCTCCCTGGAAAGCCGGGAGAACGGATGACGACTGCGGAACCGAAAGAGCTGGTGCTGGGGGGACAGGCCGTCATCGAGGGCGTGATGATGAAGGGGCCCGACGCGTTCGCCGTCGCGGTCCGCAAGGCCAACGGCGAGATCCGGGTGCGCGACTTCCCCCTCGCGGAATCGCCCGCGCGGAAACGGTTCGCGAAGGTCCCGCTGGTGCGCGGGGTGCTGACGATGGCGGCGATGCTGGCCATCGGCTACCGCGCCCTGCAGTTTTCGGCGGACGAGGCGGCGGCCGACGCGGAAGGGGCGGCCCCGGAGGCGCCGCGGGAAGGCGGCGGCCTGGCCATGGCCGGCGCGATGGCGGCGGCGCTGGCGATGGCGGTCGGGCTGTTCTTCCTCCTGCCGCTGTACGCCACGCACCTTCTCTCCGGCGTCTTCCCTGCGCTTACGGGGACGCTCGCGTTCAACCTCGCCGACGGCGCGATCCGGGTGCTGGTCTTCGTCCTCTACATCCTCGCGATCACCCTGATGAAGGACATCCGGCGGATCTTCGAGTACCACGGCGCGGAGCACAAGGTGATCTCCGCCTACGAGGCGAAGGCGGAGCTTTCGCCCGAATCGGTGAAGCCGTTCCCCCGCCTGCACCCCCGCTGCGGGACCAGCTTCCTGCTGTTCGTCATGGTGATCAGCATCCTGGTCTTCTCCCTCATCCCGAAGGAAAGCTCCCTGTTGACGAAGGCGCTCCTGCGGCTCCCGCTGATCCCGGCGATCGCGGGCGCCTCCTACGAGGTGCTGCGGCTGTCGGCCCGCAGGGCCGGCTCCCCCCTGTTCCGCGCCCTCGTCGCGCCGGGGCTCTGGTTCCAGCGGCTGACCACCCGGGAGCCCGACCTGCGCCAGATCGAGGTCGCGATCGCCTCGTTCCGCCGCGTGTCGGGAAGCGCGCCCCCGGAGGCGGACCTTGTGGGATAAGCTCGAAGAGCTGGCGGCGAAGGTCCCGGAGCTCGAGCGGCTCCTGTCCGATCCCTCCGTCACGGGGAATCCGCGGGAGATGCAGCGGGTGGGGCGGGAGCTCGCCGAGCTGCGCCCCATCGCCGAGGCGCACGCCCGGTACCGGAGGGCGGAGAAGGAGCTCGAGGAGAACCGGGAGCTGGCCGATTCGGAGTCCGACCCCGATCTGAAGGCCATGGCCCGGGAGGAGATCCAGCGGCTCAACGCGGAGAAGGAGCGCCTCGAGCAGGAGATCCGCATCCTCCTGATCCCGAAGGACCCCAACGACGACAAGAACATCCTGATCGAGATCCGCGCCGGCGCCGGCGGCGAGGAGGCCTCCCTCTTCGCAACGGAGCTGTTCCGCGCCTACGCCATGTACGCCGAGGGGAAGCGCTGGAAGGTCGAGGTCCTCTCGCGGAACGAGACCGGGCTCGGGGGCACGCGGGAGGTGATCGCCTCGATCGAGGGGCACGGGGCCTACAGCCGCCTCAAGTTCGAGAAGGGGGTCCACCGGGTCCAGCGGGTCCCCGCGACCGAGGCGGGCGGACGGATCCACACCTCCACGGTGACGGTGGCCGTGATGCCCGAGGCGGAGGAATACGATGTGCAGATCCATCCCGACGACCTGCGGATCGACGTGTTCCGCTCCTCGGGGCCCGGCGGGCAGAGCGTCAACACGACCGACTCCGCGGTGCGGATCACGCACGTCCCGACGGGGGTGGTGGTCCAGTGCCAGGACGAGAAGTCGCAGCTCAAGAACAAGACCAAGGCGCTCAAGATCCTGCGCTCCCGCCTGTACGAGGCGGAGATGGAGAAGCGCAACGCCGAGCGCGCCGACCTGCGCCGCTCCCAGGTGGGGACGGGCGACCGCAGCGAGCGGATCCGGACCTACAACTTCCCGCAGAACCGCGTCACCGACCACCGCATCGGCCTGACCGTCCACCAGCTCTCCTCCGTCCTGGCCGGCGGGTTCGAACCGTTTATCGACGCCCTGACGGCCCAGGCCCAGGTCGAAGCGCTCCGGAAATAGCCGTGCGGCTTTCGCAGCTCCTCGCGCTGTGCCGCCGGGAGACGGGCCGCGTTCCGGACGCAGCGGACCGCGAGGCCGAGATCCTCGTCTCCCGGGTCACGGGCATCCCTGCGGGCCGGCTGTTCCTCTCCATGGACGCCGAAACGGGGGACGCCGCGGAAGCGCTCGCCCCCCTCCTCGCGCGGAGGGCGGCGGGGGAGCCGCTGCAGTACGTCCTCGGGAGCTGGGACTTTTACGGGAGGGAGTTTCTGCTCACGCGGGACACGCTGATCCCCCGGCCGGAGACGGAGGGGCTCGTCGAGCGGGCGCTCCGCCGGAGAGGCGCACGCGTCTTAGACGTCGGGACCGGGTGCGGCGCGATCGCCGTGACGCTGGCCGCCGAGGCGCCCGGGATCCGCGTGGTGGCCACGGACGTCTCGGCCGCCGCCCTGCGGGTCGCCCGGGAGAACGCGAGGCGGCACGGCGTCGCGGGCCGCGTCGCCTTCGCCCGCTGCGACGCATATTCCGCCTTGAAATGCGGGGATCGATTTGATGTAGTGGTCTCGAACCCGCCGTACGTCGCCGAAGGAGAATGGTCCTCCCTCCCGCCGGCCGTCCGGGACCATGAACCCTCCGGGGCGCTGCTGGCGGGCCCCGACGGTTTGTCCGTCCTGCGGCGCCTCGCGGAGGGCGGGGGCGGCCTGCTCGCCCCCGGGGGCGAGCTTTGGTGCGAGATCGGCGCCGACCAGGGAGCCGCCGTCGCCGCCCTGCCTTCCGGTCCCTTGAGGTTCCTCGGGGTCTTCCGGGACCTCGCGGGGCGCGATCGCTACGCCGGATGGGCGAAACCGGAAACGGAGCGCGGGTAGAAGGTGGACATCTTCGTCATCAAGGGCGGCAGACCCCTTTCGGGGTCGTGCCGCGTCTCCGGCGCCAAGAACGCCGTGCTTCCCGCGATGGCCGCGTCGCTGCTCGCGGAGGGGCCGGTCGAGATCGTCGGCGTGCCGGTCCTGCGGGACATCTCCACGTTCGGCAAGTTGCTCGGGATCCTCGGCGCGGAGATGTCGCGCAGCCTCGACGCGACGGGGCGGGACACGATCCGCATCGTCCCAGGCACGGCGGAAAAGGCCGAGGCGCCCTACGACCTCGTCAAGACGATGCGCGCCTCCGTGCTCGTCCTGGGCCCGCTGGTGGCGCGGTACGGGCGGGCGAGGATCTCTCTGCCGGGGGGATGCGCCATCGGCGCGCGCCCCATCGACCAGCACCTGAAAGGGCTCGAGCTCCTCGGGGCGAAGACCGCCCTGGCCGAGGGTTACATCGAGGCGACGGCCGACCGGCTGAAAGGCGCGGCGATCCGCTTCGACATGAAGACGGTGACCGGGACGGAGAACCTGATGATGGCGGCCGCCCTGGCCGAAGGGACGACCGTCCTCTCCAACGCGGCGCTGGAGCCCGAGGTGTGCGACCTCGCGCGGCTCCTCCGGAGCATGGGGGCCGACATCGAGGGCGAAGGGACGGACGAGATCGTGATCCGCGGCGTCCGGTCCTTGCGGGGGGTTCGGCACGAGGTGATGGCGGACCGGATCGAGGCCGCCACGCTCCTGGTGGCCGGCGCGATCACGGGCGGGGACGTGACCGTCGAGGGGGCGGACGCGGGGAGCATGGGGGCGGTCCTCGACAAGCTCCGGGAAAGCGGCGCCGAGGCGGGCGCCGTCGACGGCGGGGTGCGGGCCGCCCGGAGCGGCCCCATCCGGTCGGTGAACGTGAAGACGGCCCCGTACCCGGGATTCCCCACGGACATGCAGGCGCAGTTCATGGCCTACATGAGCCTGGGCGACGGGTTCAGCATAATCTCGGAGACGATCTTCGAGAACCGGTTCATGCACGTGGCCGAGCTGCGGCGCATGGGTGCCGCGATCGACGTGTCAGGGAACACCGCGGCGGTGAAGGGCGTACCGAAGCTCTCCGGCGCCCCGCTGATGGCCACGGACCTGCGCGCCTCCGCGTCGCTCGTCCTGGCGGGGCTGGCCGCGGCGGGCACCACGGAAGTGCTGCGGATATACCATCTCGACCGGGGGTACGACGCGCTGGAGCACAAGCTCGGCTCCCTCGGCGCCGATATCGCGCGGGTCAAGGAGTAGGAGGAGAGGCGGATGCGGTGGGTCAGGTCGGGAACGGCGGGCTTCCGGGAAGCGCTGTCGCGCGCGTCGCGCCGGGGCGTGGCGGAAGGGGCGAAAGTCTCCGCGGTGGTCTCGGAGGTCATCGCCCGGATCCGCGAGGGCGGCGACGAGGCGCTGGCGGAGTACACCGTGAAATTCGACCGCTTCGATCCCGCGGCGAAAGGATTCGCCGTCTCCAGGGGGGAGATCGACGCCGCCTGGCGGCGCGTTCCCGCGGCCCTGAAGCGCTCCCTGGAGCTCGCCGCCGAACGGATCTCCGATTTCCACCGGCGGCAGATCGAGACGGGGTACGGCATATCCCTGCCCGGCGCGACGATCGGGCAGCGGGTTTCCCCCGTCGCGCGCGCGGGAGTTTACGTTCCGGGCGGCAAGGCGGCGTACCCCTCCACCCTGCTGATGAACGCCATCCCGGCCCGCGTGGCCGGCGTCCCCGAGGTGATCGCCGCGTGCGCCGCTCCCGGCGGGAAGGTGCCCGACGTCGTCCTCGCCGCGGCGCGGATCGCCGGCGTCTCCGCCGTGTACCGGATCGGCGGAGCGCAGGCCGTCGCCGCGATGGCCTTCGGCACGCCTTCCGTGCCCGCCGTCGACGTGATCGCCGGGCCCGGCAACGCCTACGTGACCGAGGCCAAGCGGCAGCTCTTCGGCATCGTCGGGATCGACATGCTGGCGGGACCGAGCGAGCTGGCCGTGCTGGCGGACGGGAGCGCCGACGCCGCGTGCGTGGCGGCGGACCTGCTCTCCCAGGCGGAGCACGACGAGGACGCGTACGTCGCGCTGGTGACGGACTCGGAATCGCTCCCCGGGAAGGTGGAGCGGGAGATCGCGCGCCGGGCCCGGCTCCTTTCGCGGAAGGCGATCCTGGCGGCGTCGCTTTCCCGCGGCGACGGCTTCCTCGTCCGGACGCAGGCGGAAGGGGTGGCGGTCGTCAACCGGCTGGCGCCGGAGCACCTGGTCGTCGCGACCCGGGACCCCTGGAAGTCGTTCGAGGGGATCCGCAACGCCGGGACGGCGTTTTTGGGCCGGTACAGCCCCGTTGCGGTGGGGGACTACATCGCGGGGATCAACCACACCCTGCCCACGGGAGGCGCCGCCCGCTTCTCCTCCCCCCTCGGAGTTGCCGATTTCCTCAAGAAAACCAACGTGGTATCATATGAAATTTCCGCCCTCCGCTCCGACGCCCCCCACGTGGTGCGGCTGGCGCGGAAGGAGGGGCTCGACGCCCATGCGGAAGCGGTCCGGGCGAGGTTCGCGGGGAAAGGAAAGCGGCCATGACGAGGGAAAGCCAGGTCGAGCGGACGACGAAGGAAACCAGCATCAAGCTTTCCCTGCGGCTCCAGGGGGAAGGGGCATCGCGGATCGAGACGGGGGTGGCGTTCCTCGACCACATGCTCACCCTGTTCTCGCGCCACGGGCTGTTCGACCTGACGGTCCTGGGCAAGGGGGACATCGAGGTCGACTACCACCACCTGGTGGAGGACGTCGGGATCTGCCTCGGCGAGGCGTTCCGGCGGGCGCTCGGCGACATGAAGGGGATCGCGAGGTACGGCCACTCCGTGGTGCCGATGATCGAGGCGCTGGCGGCGGTGACGGTGGACATCTCGGCACGGCCGCACCTGGTCTACCGCGTCCCCCTCAGGAACGAGAAGGTGGGGAGGTTCGACGTGGAGCTGGTGGAGGAGTTCTTCCGCGCCTTCGCGCAGTCGTCGGGGGTGTGCATGCACGTCAACGTGGAGTACGGCTCCAACGCGCACCACACGGTGGAGGCCGTCTTCAAGGCGTTCGGGCGCGCCATGTCCGACGCGTCGCGGATCGACCCGCGCGTCCAGGGCGTCCTCTCCACCAAGGGGGTCATGGGTTGACGGACATCGGCGTCGTCGATTACGGCATGGGGAACCTGCGCAGCGTCGGGAAGGCGCTGGAGTCGCTCGGGTTCCGCGTGACCGTCAGCGGCGATCCGGCGGAGCTGTCGCCCTGCCGGGGGATCGTCTTCCCGGGAGTGGGCGCCTTCCGCGACTGCATGGGGAACGTGGTCCGGCAGGGGCTGCTTCCGTTCCTGAAGGAATACCTGGCGTCGGACCGGCCGTTCCTCGGGATCTGCGTGGGGATGCAGCTCCTGCTCTCCGAGAGCGAGGAGTTCGGCCGGCACGAGGGGATCGGTTTCTTCCCGGGCAAGGTGGTCCGGTTCCCCGCCGGCATGCCCGCGGAGGGCGGCGGCGTACTGAAGGTGCCGCACATGGGATGGAACGGCGTGGAGATCCTCCGGGACCATCCCGTCCTCGAAGGGATCCCGTCGGGGACGTACTTCTACTTTGTCCATTCGTATTACGCCGCGCCGTCCGATCCGGACGCGGCGGTCTGCAGTGCGACGTACGGGGTCCCGTTCACCGCCGCCGTGGCGCGCGGGAACCGGTTCGCCGTCCAGTTCCACCCGGAGAAAAGCCAGGCGGCGGGGCTGCGCCTGCTGAAAAATTTCGGCCGCCTGTGCAAGGCGGCGTGAGAGGGCAGGGCGATGCCGTTCCAGGTCATACCGGCGATCGACATCCAGGGAGGGAAGGCGGTACGCCTGCGCCAGGGGCGCGCGGAGGACTCGACGGTCTTCTCCGACTCCCCGTTAGACGTCGCCCGCAAGTTCGTCGCGGCGGGGGCGTCGCAGCTCCACGTGGTCGATCTCGACGGCGCGTTCCTGGGAAAGCCGGTCAACGCGGACATCATCACGCGCATCGCCTCCTCCGCCGGCGTCCCGGTCCAGGTGGGCGGCGGCGTGCGGAACTTCGACGCGGCGTCCCGGTACTTCGGAGCCGGCGTGTCGCGGATCATCCTGGGCACATCCGTCGTCCGGGACCCCGAGGAGGTCGTCCGGATCACGCGGGCCTACCCCGGGAAGGTGGCGGTGGGGATCGACGCCCGCGACGGCCGCGTGGCGATCCGCGGATGGGTGGAGGTGACGGGGCTCGTCGCCGTCGACCTGGCGCGCCGGATCGAGAAGAACGGCGTGTCGTGCTTCGTCTACACCGACATCAGCCGCGACGGGATGATGGTGGGCCCCAACTTCGACGCCATCCGGGAATTCGCGAAGGGCGTGTCCGTTCCGGTGATCGCCTCGGGCGGCGTGACGACGCTCGACGACGTCCGCGCGCTCCGGGCGATGGAAGGCGAGGGGGTGAGCGGCGCGATCATCGGCCGCGCCCTCTACGACGGGTCGATCGACCTGGCCGAAGCGCTGAAGGCGGAGCGGAGGTAGGCCGGGGAATGCTGGCCAAGCGCATCATCCCGTGCCTCGACGTCCGGGGCGGGCGGGTCGTCAAGGGGGTCCGCTTCGTGGACCTGCGCGACGCGGGAGACCCCGTGGAGATCGCGGCGCGGTACGACCGGGAGGAGGCCGACGAGCTGGTCTTCCTCGACATCACCGCGTCGCACGAGAAGCGGGACATCCTGATCGACGTCGTGCGGAAGACGGCGGAGCAGGTCTTCATGCCGCTGACGGTCGGAGGGGGAGTCCGGACGATCGACGACATCCGGGCGCTCCTGCTGGCGGGGGCCGACAAGGTGTCGATCAACACGGCCGCGGTGAACGATCCGGAGCTGGTGCGGCTCTCGGCCGAGCGGTTCGGAAGCCAGTGCACGGTCGTGGCGATCGACGCCCGGGCGGTTCCCGGAAGGCCCGGGGAGTGGGAGGTGTACACCCACGGCGGGCGGAAGCCCGCCGGGATCCCCGCCGTGGAATGGGCGCGCCGGATGGAGGAGCTGGGGGCGGGCGAGATCCTGCTGACCAGCATGGACCGGGACGGGACGCGCGACGGGTACGACATCCCGCTGACGCGGGCCGTCGTCGACGCCGTGGGGATCCCCGTGATCGCCTCCGGCGGCGTGGGGACGCTGGAGCACCTGCTGGAGGGATTGACGGCGGGAGGCGCGGACGCGGTGCTGGCCGCCTCCATTTTCCATTTCGCGGAGCATACCGTGGAGGACGCAAGGCGGTACCTGAGAAGCCGCGGGGTTTCCGTCCGGCCGTCCGTCGCCTCCGGCGGCGGGCAAGGGACGGCGGGCCGGGGGGTGACGGAGGAGCGATGAAGGCCGAGGAGCTGATCGGGATCGTGAAGTTCGACGAGCGGGGGCTCGTGCCCGTCGTGACGCAGGACGTGACGGACAACGCCGTCCTCATGGTGGCGTGGGCGAACGGGGAGGCGATCCGCAACACGTTCTCCTCGGGGCACGCGACCTACTGGAGCCGCTCGAGGAAGTCGCTCTGGGTGAAGGGGGAGACCTCGGGGCACTTCCAGGACGTCGAGGAGGTCCTCTACGACTGCGACGTCGACACGATCCTGTACCGCGTCCGCCAGCAGGGACCCGCGTGCCACACCGGGGAACGGAGCTGTTTCTATCGCAGCGCATATCGGCGAGGGGGGAAGACCGAATGAGCGACGACTGCATTTTCTGCAAGATCGCACGGAAGGAAGTTCCGGCGCAGCCCATCTACGAGGACCACGACCTGGTCGCCTTCGCCGACATACAACCGGTCGCGCCGGTGCACGTGCTCATCGTTCCCAAGGAGCACATGCAGAACCTCAACGAGGTGGGGAAGGCCGACGCCCCCATGCTGGGGAAGGCGCTGCGCCTGGCGGCGAAGATCGCCAACGACAAGGGCGTCGCGGAGACCGGCTACCGGATCGTGATCAACAACGGGGAGCAGGGAGGGCAGGTCGTCCCGCACCTGCATTTCCACCTGATCGGCGGCCGGCCCCTCGATCACAAGATGGGCTGAAGGGGCGGACGCGATGCGGCACAACCGCTATTTCGACGACAAGGTGCAGTCGCTGGGATTTTCGGATGCCGTCGGCGACGCGACGGTGGGGGTCATCGAGCCGGGGGAGTACGCGTTCGGGACCTCGCAGCGGGAACGGATGACCGTGGTGGCGGGCGCCCTCCGGTATCGGCTGCCGGGGCAGCCGTGGCTCGCGGCTGGGCCCGGCGAGACCTTCGAGGTGCCCGCGGGGGTGACGTTCGAGGTGAAGGCGGAAGGGCAGACGGCGTACCTCTGCCGGTACGGGTGAGGGTCGGGAAAGGACGGTTTTCCTCCTTGACGGGGGGAGCAAATAGGGTAAGATAAAAGGATTTTCGGCAGTCACGTTGCACCGGAAGGGGTGATTCCTACATGCCGGGCGTCCGAGTGAAGGAAGAGGAGCCCTTCGAGAGCGTCCTGAAGCGTTTCAAGAAACAGTGCGAAAAGGCCGGGATCCTGTCGGAGATCCGAAAGCGCGAGCACTACGAGAAGCCCAGCGTCAAGAAGAAGAAGAAGACGCTGGCGGCCAGGAAACGGGCCTTGAAGAAAATGAAGAAGATGAGCAGCCGGTAACCTTGGGAACCAGGGAACAGATCCGGCAGGACATGCAGAAGGCGGCCAAGGAGCGCGACTCCTTGGCCCTTTCTGCTTTGCGGATGGCGGTTGCCGCCATCAAGAACCGCGAGATCGACGCGGTCACGCGGAAGGAGATCTCTTCGGGCTCGGAGCTTCCCGAGGAGGGAGTCCTCAAGGTGATCGCGGCGATGGTCAAGCAGCGGCGGGAATCGATCGAGCTGTTCCTGCAGGGGAACCGGCCCGAGCTTGCGGAGAAGGAGAAGTCCGAGATCGCCGTGCTCGAGCGGTACCTCCCGCAGGCGCTCTCCCCGGGGGAGATCGAGGCGCTCGTCCGCGAGGCGATCGCGGAGACGGGGGCGAAGGGGCCCGCGGACATGGGGCGGCTCATGAAGGCCGTCATGCCGAAGGTTGCGGGCCGCGCGGACGGCAAGGCGGTCAACGACACGGTCCGGCGCCTCCTCGCCGGATAGGGGGGCAAGGGAGCTTTCCGCGCCGGCGGCATCGCCGGGCGCTTTTTTTTTCGAACCGCTCCCCCCAGGGACCGGGCGCGAGGCGGATTCCGCTTCAAGGAGAGCCGTGGGAGGACGTATTTCCGAATCCACGATCCGGGAAGTGAGAGACCGCGCGGAAATCGTCGAGGTGATTTCCGAGACGGTGCCCTTGAGCCGCGCCGGGGCGAACTACCGCGGGCTCTGCCCGTTCCACCGCGAAAAGACGCCGTCCTTCTTCGTCCATCCCACCCGCCAGGCCTACAAGTGCTTCGGCTGCGGGGAGGGGGGGTCGGTGATCGATTTTCTGATGAAGTCGCGCAGCCTCTCCTTCTCCGACGCGGTGGAGGAGCTGGCCGAGCGGTACGGCGTCACGGTCCGGTACGAAGGGGGTGCCGCCCGGTTCCGTCCGAAGGAGGATCTCTGGGCCATCCTCCGGCTGGCGTCGGAAACGTACCGCGAGCTTTTGCAATCCCCATCGGGGAAGGCGGGGCGCGAGTTCCTGAAGCGGCGCGGGATCACGCCGGAGGCGGAGCGGGAATTCGCCCTCGGATGGGCGGGGCACGGCGGGGAGCTGATGGCGGCCCTGAAGAAGGCGGGGATCGATCCCGCCCGCGCGGAGGCGGCCGGGCTCCTGGTCTCCTCCGACCGGGGGCACCGCGAGCGGTTCCGGGGACGGGTCCTTTTCCCGGTCGCGGACTCGCGCGGGCGCATCTGCGGGTTCGGCGGGAGGGCGGTCGACGACGCGGTCCCGAAGTATCTGAATTCCCCGGAGTCGGAGCTGTACCGGAAAAGCTCGCTGCTGTACGGCCTGCACCAGGCGCTCCCCTCGATCCGGAGCGACGGGCGGGTGGTGGTGGTCGAGGGGTACATGGACCTGATCGGCCTGTGGCAGAAAGGGATCCGGAGCGTCGTGGCGACCTGCGGGACCGCGCTGACGGAGTTTCATGCCCGGACCCTGAAGCGGTTGTCCGAGAACGTCATCCTATTCTACGACGGAGACGTCGCCGGGAAGATGGCCGCCGTGAGATCCGGGGGACCGCTTTACGCAGCCGGAGTCAGCCCCAGAGTCCTTTTCCCCCCGAAGGGGATGGACCCGGACGACTGGGCGAAGGCGGCTCCGGCCGGGGAGATCGTCCTCAGGATCGAGGGTGCGGGGCCCCTGATGGAATACATCGAGCGGGGGGTTTCCCGGAAATACGATCTCGAGTCCATTTCCGGAAAACTTTCCTACGTGAGGCTGATGGACAAGTACCTGCGATGGATCGTCGCCCCCGCGGAGCGGGAGCTGTACGTCCAGCGGGTGGCGCAGAAGACCGGTCTCCCGGCGGAGACGATCCATCGGCAGATCGGGCAGGCGGAGAAGGGGCAGCCCCCTCCGGCGGAATCCCCGGCCGGGGCGCCCGATCCCCTTCCGGAGGAGAGCCTCCTGCTGCAGCTCCTGGCCGCGGACCCGTCGCTGGCGCGCGATGCCCGCGAGGACGGGGCCTTCGCCCTGCTGACCGACGTGGAGGCCCGGGAGCTGGCCGGGCGGCTGGCGGAGCTTTCGGAGCGGGGAGCGGCGGAGGGCGCGGTCGCGCTGATGGAGGAGCGGCTTCCCGAAGCGCTCAGGAAACGCCTGTCGGCCGAGATCGTGCGGGCCGATTTCCCGGAGGGGGAAGCGCGGACTCGGTATCCCGCGGCGCTGTTGGCGCTGCGCATCCGGGCGCGGCAGCGGGAGATCGAGACGCTGCAGGAGCGGATGAAGGCCGCGCGGTCCGAGGAGGAGAAGGTCTCCCTCCTTGCGGGCGTGCTGGCCGCGAAGAAGGAAAAGGAACGGCTGGAATCGGAACGCAGATCCCGATGACGAGGTGAATCGAAAGATGGCGAGGCGGAAAGCACCCGACGGCATCGACGGCCTGGTCGAAAAGGGGCGCGCGCAGGGGTTCGTCACCTACGACGAGCTGAACAGCGTCCTGCCCCCCAACGTGCTCACGGGGGACCAGATCGACGACGTCATGGAGATCTTCGGAGAGAACTCCATCGAGGTCGTGGACGACTACCAGAAGGTCCCGATCCCCGTCGCGAACCTCCTGCTCGGCGAGGAGGCGGCGGCGGAAGAGGAGGAGGAAGAGGCCGCCGTCGAGGAGGAGCCGGCCGTCGAGGAGGAGTTCGAGTATCCGGGCGGGATCAAGGGGAACGACCCCGTCCGCCTGTACCTCAAGGAGATGGGCTCCATCCCGCTGCTGAACCGCGAGGGCGAGGTGACGCTCGCCAAGCGGATCGAGGACGGGGAGCGGGAGATCGTGTCCTCCGTGAAGAGCTGCTCCATCGCCCTCGACGAGCTGTTCCGGCTGGGCGACAAGCTCCGCAACGGCGAGATCCTGATCCGCGACGTCATCAAGGACCTCGACGAGGAGTCGACCGAGGAGGAGGAGAAGGCGGCGCTGGACAAGGTGCTGCGGATCGTGCTGCGGATCCGCCGGACCCACCAGAGCGCCGTCGAGATCGAGCAGCGCCTGAAGAAGGGCGGGCTCCCGGAGAAGGAGCGGACGCTCCTGAAGTCCAAGGTCGCGGCGCTGCACGACCGGGTGGTGGAGTCGATCCAGGAGATCCACCTGAAGGAGCGGCAGATCGAGGTCATCGGCGACAAGATCCGCCGGTACGCCGACCTGGTGGAGGCCGCGGAGGCGTGCATCCGGGAGGTCTGCGACCGGGTGAAGCTCCCCGGGAAGGTGAAGGATCCCGAGAAGGAGCTGCTGCGCGTATTCAAGGAGATCCGGGAGCAGAAGGACGGGCTGGCGAAGGCCGCCTCGAAGTACCACGTGAAGAAGGACAGGCTGCTCGAGTACGAGACGGCCCTCAAGGAATCCCGGAACGCGATCCGGAAGGTGGAGCGCGAGGCGGGCCTCTCCGCCCCCGAGATCAAGGTGACGCTGTCCTCGATCGAGCGGGGCGAGCGGAAGGTCCGCGAGGCCAAGCGGGAGCTGGTCGAGGCGAACCTCCGGCTGGTGGTGTCGATCGCGAAGAAGTACACGAACCGCGGGCTGCAGTTCCTCGACCTGATCCAGGAGGGGAACATCGGGCTGATGAAGGCCGTGGACAAGTTCGAGTACCGGAGGGGGTACAAGTTCTCCACGTACGCGACCTGGT
Source organism: Thermodesulfobacteriota bacterium (assembly GCA_040758155.1). Taxonomy (NCBI): domain Bacteria; kingdom Pseudomonadati; phylum Thermodesulfobacteriota; species Thermodesulfobacteriota bacterium. The sequence continues at coordinate 59,234 of JBFLWB010000131.1, read as the reverse complement.
GGATCCGCCAGGCGATCACCCGGGCGATCGCCGACCAGGCGCGCACCATCCGGATCCCGGTCCACATGATCGAGACGATCAACAAGCTGATCCGCACGTCGCGGTACCTGGTCCAGGAGCTGGGGCGCGAGCCGTCCCCCGAGGAGATCGCGGAGCGGATGGACATCCCGCTCGAGAAGGTCCGCAAGGTCCTGAAGATCGCCAAGGAGCCCATCTCCCTCGAGACGCCGATCGGGGAGGAGGAGGACAGCCACCTCGGCGATTTCATCGAGGACAAGAACACCGCCTCTCCGGTGGACTCGGTGATCAACATCGACCTCGCGGAGCAGGTGGACAAGGTGCTGGGCAGCCTGACGCCGAGGGAGGAGCGGGTCCTGCGGATGCGCTTCGGGATCGGGGAGAAGTCGGACCACACCCTCGAGGAGGTCGGCCAGGACTTCGAGGTGACGCGGGAGCGGATCCGGCAGATCGAGGCGAAGGCGCTGCGGAAGCTGCGGCATCCGAGCCGCAGCAAGCGGCTGCGGACGTTCCTCGAATAGACGGGATATGCGTTTGCGCATGGAAACACCGATTCGGGCCCATAGCTCAGTTGGTCAGAGCCACCGGCTCATAACCGGTCGGTCCCTGGTTCGAGGCCAGGTGGGCCCACCAATGATTGAAGAAGCTACGACGTTGCATCGCACGGCCGGTTCTGCGCGCAGGGTGGGGGGATGAGTCCGGCCCCCGTCGCCGTGAGGGACGTGTGGCGGGCGCTCGACGACCATTATCCGTTCGCTCACGGCGCGGATTGGGACAACGTCGGCATCCTCCTGGGAGACCCGGGGCGCCCCGTCCGGACGGTCGCGGTCGCGCTCACCGCGTCGCCCGCGGTGCTCTCGGCCCTGCGCCGGCGCCCGGCCGACCTGCTGGTCACGCATCATCCCGTCGTCTTCTCCCCCCTGAAAGCCGTCCGCCCCGATCGTGCCGCTTCGTCGGCGGCGTTCGAGCTGCTGCGGCTGGGCGTCTCCGCGATCTGCGCGCACACCAACGCCGACGCCGCGCCGCGCGGGGTTTCGCACGCGATGGCGCGCCGCCTCGGCCTGTCGGGGATCCGGCCGCTGATCCCGGGGGAGCCGGCCTCCGACGCCTGCAAGATCGTCGTCTTCGTCCCCGCCCCGCACGCGGACGCCGTTCTCGAGGCCGCCGCTTCCGCCGGGGCGGCGCGCATCGGCGGGTACGCGTCGTGCTCGTTCCGCTGCGCCGGCACGGGGACCTACCGAGGCGCCGCGTGGACCTCGCCGCGCGCCGGAGCTCCCGGCCGGGAGGAGCGCGTGGAGGAGGTACGCATCGAGACGGTGGCGGCGGGAAGCCTGGTGCCGCAGGTGCTGCGGGCGGTCCGGGCGCGCCACCCCTACGAGGAGCCCGCCATCGACGTCGTCCCGCTGCGCGGCGGCGCGCTGGGGGGAGGGATCGGATCCCTGGGGGAGCTGCCGGCGCCGGCGACGCTCGACGAGGCGCTGCGCGCCGTGCGGATGCGGCTCAAGCCCGCGTGGATCAAGGCGGCCGGCCCCCGCCGGAAGACGGTGCGCCGCGTGGCGGTCGTGGGAGGGAGCGGGGCGGAGTTCCTCGGCGCCGCCGTCGATTCCGGAGCCGACCTCTTCGTCACGGGGGACGTGAAGTACCACCAGGCGCTCGAGGCGGAGGCGGCGGGGATGCCGCTGGCGGACATCGGCCACGCCTCGGGGGAGCGATGGATCCTGCCGGAGTTCCGGCGGGTCCTCCTGGAGCGGTTCCGCGGGACCTTGACGGTCCGCGTCATAAACGAAATGGAGCCTCTGCGGCATGTGCCGCCGGGGGATCCCGGGGAGGGATGAAGCCTTGATGGAGCAGGTGAGGTTCCTGATCGAGATGCAGGAAGTCATGAGCCAGGCGAGGCGGCTCGAGGAGGAGAAGCGGAAGATCCCCCTCGAAGTGGCGGACCTGAAGAGCCTCTTCGAGGAGCGGGAGGCCGCGTTCCTCTCCGCGAGCCAGGAGTTCGAGGCGCTGCGGCAGCAGCGCCGGGAGAAGGAGCGGGAGATCGAGGAGGAGAAGGAGAAGGTCGACAAGGCGAAGGTCAAGCTCATGGCGATCAAGACCAACAAGGAATACTACGCCATGCTCAAGGAGATCGAGGGGACCCGGCGGACCAACACCGCCCGGGAGGAGGAGCTCCTCGCCGTCCTTTCGAAGCACGAGGAGGCGGAGAAGCGGCTGGCCGAGCGGAAGGCCGAGCTCGACGAGGTGACGGCGAAGTACCGGGAGCGGATGGTCGAGATCGAGGCGCGGATGGGCTCCTTCGACCAGGACATCGCGAAGATCCTCGACCGCAAGCGCCAGGTGGCGTCGAAGCTCGACGCGGGGCTGGTGCGCCGATTCGAGATGATCTTCGAGCGGAGGGAAGGGCTGGCCATCATCGCCGCGACGAACTATTCCTGCACCGGCTGCCACATGAACATCTCCCCCCAGCTCTTCAACCTGCTCCAGAGAGAGGACCGGATCCACACCTGCCCGAACTGCAACCGCATCCTCTACTACGTGGCGGCCGAAGACAAGGCGTCGGGCGAGTGACGGTCACCGTGCGCATCGACGGGGCGAGCCGGGGGAACCCGGGCCCCGCCGGCATCGGCGCCGTCGTCGAGTTCGGGGACGGGCGGCCGCCGATGGAGCTCTGCGCGTACATCGGAGAGACCACGAACAACGTCGCGGAATACCGCGCCCTCCTGATGGCGCTCGAGGAGGCGGGGCGAAGCGCCGCCGGCGGGACCCTCACCGTGTACTCCGATTCCGAGCTTCTCGTGCGCCAGCTCAACGGGGAATACAGGGTCAAGGCGCAGCATCTGCGCCCCCTGTACCTCGAAGCGTGCCGCCGGTTGCGCGCGTTTCCGGGGGTTCGTATACTGCATGTAGGGCGCGAGGAGAACCGGAAGGCGGATTCCCTCGCGAACCTGGCGATCGACCAGCATCGGTAGTCGGAAAAGCGTCCGAGGAGGCCAGGCGGCCGCCGGCCCCGAAAGGGGCGGGAGGAAAGTCCGGGCTCCGCAGGGCAGGGTGCCGGGTAACGCCCGGTGGGGGCGACCCCGAGGACAGTGCCACAGAAAACACACCGCCTCCCGCTTCCGGCGGGCGGCAAGGGTGAAATGGTGAGGTAAGAGCTCACCGCGCGGCGGGCGACCGCCGCGGCACGGCAAACCCCACCCGGAGCAAGGCCGAATAGGAGGGCGATCCCGCGGCGGTTTTTCGTCCGCGGGGGGAGGGCTGCCCGCCCGAGGCCCTCGGGTCCAGGCCGCTGAAGGCGCGCGGCGACGCGCGCCTTAGAGAAATGGCCGCCCCGCGGCGTTCTTTACGCCGCGCACAGAACCCGGCTTACGGCCCCCTCGGACGCTTCTACTTGGCATCCGCGTTCTCCCCCAAAAAGAAATTCCATATAAAAAATCCTTGAAATGCCTTGACACCCCTTTTTCGCCCGGTAGAATAGTGCCCAAGTGGGTAATAGTGGGGAAAGGTGGGTAAAGATCGCCGTGATCTTCCGAGGGCGCTTCGAATATACCATCGATCCCAAGGGCCGGGTGAACATCCCTGCTCCTTTCCGCGAACGACTTCTGGAATCCGGCCAGGAATCGTTCTTCATCACCAATTTCCACGATTGCCTCTACGCCTTCGCGGCGGACGACTGGGCGCGGATCGAAGAGAAGCTTTCCCTCGTTCCGAGCACCGACCGGCAGAAAAACTCCTTCGTCCGGTACTTCCTCGGCGCCGCGGTGGAGGCGGTCCCCGACAAGCAGGGACGGATCCTCATCCCGCCTTCGCTGCGCGCGCACGCCGGGCTGGAGAAGGAGGTCGTCATCCTGGGGATGCCCAACCGCTTCGAGATCTGGTCTCTTCCCCGGTGGCAGCAGGAGATGGGGCGGTTCGAGAAGGAAGTGCTGGCGGATCCCGACGTCGCCCGGGAGATCGGCGCCCTCGGGATCTGATACGTGGCGACCGGCCACATCCCCGTTCTTTTCCAGGAGACGTTGGGACTGCTTGCGCCCGCTCCCGGCGAAGTCTTCCTCGACGGGACGACCGGGGCCGGGGGGCACGCCGCGGAGATCGCCCGGAGGATCGGGCCGGAAGGGCTCCTGATCTGCGCGGACGAGGATCCCTCGATGCTGGAGGCGGCGGCTTCGCTGCTGGCGCCGTTTCCGTGGGTCCGGACGGTGCGGTCGGATTTCTCCGACTTCGACGCGCTGCGGGAAGCGGCCGGCGGGAGGATGTTCGACGGGATGCTCCTCGACCTCGGGATCTCCTCCCTCCAGCTCGACGACCCGTCCCGGGGATTCACGTTCCGGGAGGAAGGGCCGCTCGACATGCGGCGCGACCCCGGGGGGGGCGGGCCGACCGCGGAGAAGATCCTCCGCGAAGCGCGGGAGAAGGAGCTGGCCGACCTGTTCTACCGGTTCGGCGAGGAGCGGTTCTCCCGCAGGATCGCGCGGAGGATCGTGGAGCGGAGGGAGAGGGAGCCGGTGCGGACGACCACGGAGCTCGCGGGGCTGGTCGCCTCCGCGATCCCGCGGAAGGCGTGGCCCAGGGACATCCATCCGGCGACGCGGGTGTTCCAGGCGCTGCGGATCGCGGTGAACCGGGAGCTGGACTCGCTCGGGGCCTTCCTCGACGCCTTCCCGGAGCATCTCGCCCCGGGAGGAAGGGTTGCGGTGATCAGCTTCCATTCGCTCGAGGACCGGATGGTGAAGACGGCGTTCCGAAAGGCTGCGCAGGGAGGCGGAGTCGTCCCGGCGGCGATCCGGCTGCTGACCCGCAAGCCGGTCGTCCCGACGGAGACGGAAGCGCGGGAGAACCCGAGGGCGCGGAGCGCCAAGCTCCGGGCGGCATGCAGGACGACGGGGGAGGAGGAGGGGACATGACGACGAAGATCACTGTGGGCAACGGGGTGTACATCATCTCGGAGATCCGGAGAGAGCCGCCGCCGATCCCCGCGGTCCCCCGCCGCAAGGGATTCGTTCTCCTGCTGGCCTTCCTGCTCGGGATCGGCCTTTTCAACGTCTGGCTTTCCGGCCAGTACATCCGGACGGGATACCGGGTCTCCTCCGCGCTGGACGAGAAGCGCACGCTCCAGATGGAGAAGGACGTCCTCCGGACCGAGATCCTTGCGTTGAAGAGCCCGTCGCGCATCGACGCGATCGCGCGCAACCAGCTCGGGATGGTGGATCCCCGGATGGAAGGGGTCATCCGCTAGGATGACCTCCCGCGCGCGCTTCATCCTCGGGGTCCTCCTTTCGCTCTACATCCTCGTCGTCCTGCGGGCCTTCCACATCCAGGTCCTCGGGGTGAAGGGGATCCGCGAGCGGAGCGCGAAGCAGTACGGGACCTCCATCCCCCTGATCCCCAAGCGCGGCGCGATCCTCGACCGGATGGGGAACGAGCTGGCGGTGAGCATCGCCACGAAGTCGATCTTCGTGCAGCCGGGAAAGCTTAAATTCCCGAAGGAGGCCGCGGCGCTCCTCGCGCCGAGGGTGTCCCGCCCCGCGTCGGAGCTGAGGAAACTGTTCGCGTCGGAGAAGGGCTTCGTCTGGGTCCGCCGGCAGATGCCGTCCACCGCCGCGGACGAGGCGGTCCTCGAAGTGAAGCAGGCGCTGGCCGCCCTCGACCCGGGCGCCCGGGGGAAGGCGAGCGCCGTCGATGGGATCGGGACCGTCGAGGAGCCGAAGCGGTTCTACCCCAACCGGGAGCTCGCGGCCTCCCTCCTCGGCTTCACCAACCTCGACTGCGCGGGGATCGAGGGGGTCGAGCTGGCGCTGGACAACTACCTGCGCGGCGAGCGCGCGCATCTCCTCTGCGAGCGCGACGCCCGGGGGCGGCTCATCGTACCGGCGAGCGCCTCCGTGGACGTGGACTCGAAGGGGCACTCCGTGACCCTCACGATCGACCGGAACATCCAGCACATCGCGGAGCGGGAGCTCCAGGCCTCCGTGGCGAAGTACCGCGCCCGGGGCGGGATGGCGCTGGTCCTCTCCCCGAAGACCGGCGAGATCCTGGCGATGGCCACGGCGCCGACGTTCAACCCGAACGCGCCGAACGGCGCGCCCGCGGAGGCGCGGCGCAACCAGCCGCTGACGGACAGCTTCGAGCCCGGCTCCACCTTCAAGGTCTTCACCCTGGCCTCCGCGCTCGAGCTGGGCGCGATCGGGGCGGAGGACCGGTTCTTCTGCGAGAACGGGAAGTACGCCTACGCGGGAAGGACGATCCACGACACCCACAAGTACGGCTGGCTCGACGCGCGGGACATCCTCAAGTACTCGAGCAACATCGGGATCACGAAGATCAACGACCGGATGGACGGCGACCGTTTCTACGACATGATCCGCGCCTTCGGGTTCGGGGCGCGCACCGGCATCGAGCTGAAGGGGGAGGTCCAGGGGATCAGCCCCTCCCGGGCCGCCTTCAACAGCCGCATCCGCCGCGCCACGGTCTCCTTCGGCCAGGGGATCTCCGTGACGCCGCTGCAGCTCGCGGCGGGGATGGCCGCGGTCGTCAACGGCGGAAAGGCGATGAAGCCGTACGTCGTGCGGGAGATCCGGGACCCGGAGGGTACGCCGGTGTACCGCGGAGAGCCCCGGGAGCTGCGCCGGGTCCTTTCGCCCAGGACCTCCGCCCGGATGCGGGAGATCCTGGGGGACGTGGTCCAGGGGGACGGCACGGGCACCCAGGCGCGGATCAAGGGGTTCCTGGTCGGCGGGAAGACCGGGACCGCGCAGAAGGTGGAGCCCGGGACGGGGCGGTACTCCGACACCCGGCGGACCGCGTCCTTTGTCGGCTTCCTTCCGCTGCAGGACCCGGAGCTGCTCATCCTCGTGGTGATCGACGAGCCGCGCGGCCAGGTCTACGGCGGCGTGGTCGCCGCTCCGGCGTTCAACCAGATCGCCGTGAAGACCGCGTACTACCTCGGCATCCAGCCTACGGAGACCGTCGCGGCCGCGGAGATCGAGAAGCCCGCGCAGCCGGTCCGCGCGGGGGCGTCCGTGATCCCGGTGTCCACCGCGGCCTCCCCGGGCCAGATGATCATGCCGGACCTCTCCGGCCTCTCCATGGGGAGGGTCGTGGACATGATGAACCGGTTCCCGGTCCGGCTGTCCATCTCGGGAAGCGGCATCGCGCGGGAGCAGACGCCTTCGCCCGGCGCCGTCCTCTTCCCCGGTGCGGAATGCTCGGTGCGGTTCCGCGCCGAGAGCGGGCCGGTGACGGCTTCCGCGGGCAGGGAGAAGCGTTGAGGCTGGCGGATCTTCTCCCGGCGGGAATCCCCGCCGTCCCCGCCTCCCAAGGCGGCATCGAGATCGGCGGCATCCGGGTGGATTCGCGCGACGTCCGCCCGGGCGACCTGTTCGTGGCGCTGCCCGGCAGCCGGACCGACGGCCACGACTTCCTCGAGGCCGCCGCGCGCGCGGGGGCCGCCGCGGCGCTCGTGGAGCGGGACCTCCCTTCGCCTCCCCTGCCGGTCGTCCGCGTTCCCTCCACGGCGGAAGCGCTGTGGAGGACCGCCGTCGCCTTTTACGGCGACCCTTCGGCGCGGATGCGGGTCGCCGGGATCACCGGGACGAACGGGAAGACGACGGTCTCGTACCTGCTGGAGGGGATCCTCCGGGCCGCCGGGAGGGTGCCCGCGGTCATCGGGACGATCGAGTACCGGGCGGCCGGGAAGGTCCTCCGGAAAGGACTGACGACGCCGTTTCCCCACGAGCTGCAGGCGCTGATGGCGGAGTCGCTGAAGGAGGGCGCCACCGACCTCGTGATGGAGGTGTCCTCCCACAGCGCCGCGCAGGGGCGGATCGAGGGGGTCCGCTTCGACCTGGGAATCTTCACGAACCTCACCCGCGACCATCTCGATTTCCACGGCGACATGGAATCGTATTTCCGCGCCAAGGCGAGGTTCTTCCGGGAGTTCCTCCCTTCGGGCGGGAAGCGCGCGGGCATCGCGCTGAACGGGGACGACCCCTACGGGGAGCGGCTCGCGCAGGAGCTTCCCTCGGCGCTGACCTTCGGGTTCTCCCGGTCGTGGGAGGTGTTCCCGCTGGAGATGTCGATGTCGTGGGACGGGTGCAGAATGCGGCTCGCGACGCCGGAGGGGAGCCTCTCCCTGTCGTCCCCCCTGATCGGGGCGCACAACGTCTCCAACATCATGGCGGCCGTCTCCGGCGCGCTGCTGCTCTCCACGCCGCCGGATGCCATCGTCGCGGGGATCGGCTCCGTCCGCTCGATCCCGGGGCGGCTGGAGCCGGTCGAAAACGACCGCGGGCTGCACATCTACGTGGATTTCGCCCACACGCCGGACGGGATGGACCGGGTGCTGTCGACGCTGCGGGGGCTCGCGGATTCCCGCCTCATCACGGTGTTCGGCTGCGGGGGGAACCGGGACCGCGGGAAGCGGCCCGTGATGGGCCGGGTCGCCGCGCTGCGCTCCGACGTCGTGGTGGTGACCTCCGACAACCCGCGGAACGAGGACCCCGAGGCGATCATCGCCGACATCCTGCCGGGGCTGACCTCCGAGGGGCTCATGGAGGCGCGCGGGCCGGTGGAATGGGACGACGGGTATTTCCTGAAGATCACAGACCGGAAAGCGGCGATCGCGGCGGCCGTGTCCCTCGCGGAGGCGGGGGACACCGTCGCGATCGTCGGGAAAGGACACGAGGATGTCCAGATCGTCGGGGACCGGCGCCTGCCGTTCGACGACCGGCAGGCGGTTCGGGATGTGCTTGCCTCAGGGCGGTAGGATGACGCTCCCCGAGGTGATCGGGGCGATCCACCCGCTGCGGGAGGCGTCGGGGTTCTCCGTGCCCGACCCGATCGGCGAGGTCACGACGGACAGCCGGCAGGTCCGGCCGGGGGCGGTCTTCGTCGCGCTCCCCGGGGAGCGGGCCGACGGCGCGGACTTCGTGGAGGAGGTCTTCGGGAAGGGGGCGCTCGCCGCGATCGTCTCGGAGGCGGGCGCGAAGAAGGTCCCGGCGGCGCTGGCGCGGAGCCGCCCCGTCTTCGTCGTGCGCGATCCCGTCGAGGCGCTGGGGGACCTGGCCCGGGCGCATCGGCTCCGGCACCGCCGGATCCCGCTGGCGGGCATCACGGGCAGCTCGGGGAAGACGACGACGAAGGAGATGCTCTCCTGCCTGTTGTCCCGCTCGCGGAAGGTGCTGTTCAATCCGGGGAACCGGAACAACCTGATCGGGATGCCGCTCGCCCTCCTCGCCCTTTCGGAGGAGCACGAGGCGGCGGTCCTGGAGATGGGCACCAACGCGCCCGGGGAGATCGCCCGCCTGGCGGGGATCGCGGCGCCGGACATCGCCCTGATCACGAACATCGCCCCCGCCCACCTTGCGGGGCTCGGCAGCATGGAAGGGATCGCGCGCGAGAAGGGGGACCTCTTCCGCGCCCTGCCCGCGGACGGCACCGCGGTGGTCAACGCCACCGACCTGCGCGTCGTCCGGGAAGCGGCCCGCTGCTCCGCCGAGAAGATCTTCTACGGCGTTCCGATGAACGATTTCAGCGGGCGGATCCTGTCGATGACCGACACCGGGATGCGGATCGCCGTCCGGACCCCGGCGGGCGAGTTCTCGTCCTCCGTCGGCGTCTCGGGAGAGCACCACCTCATGAACGCCGTGGCCGCGACGGCGGTGGCGTTCACCCTGGGAATGCGCCCCGGAGAGATGGAGGAGGGGCTCGCCGGCTTCGCCTCCGGGCCGGGACGCTTCCAGGCCGTGCCGCTGCGCGGGGGAGGGCTCCTGCTGGACGACAGCTACAACGCGAACCCCGCGTCCACCGAGGCGGCGCTGCGCTCGCTGGCTTCCCTGTCGCGCGGGCGGAGGACCGTGGTCGTTTTCGGGGACATGCTCGAGCTTGGGGAGAGTTCCCCGGCTTCCCACTTCCGCATCGGCCACCTGATGGCGCACCTGAAGGTCGAACGGCTGTTCGCCCTCGGCGCGCAGGCCGCCTACGCGGCCCGCGGCGCCCGCGAGGGGGGGATGGACGTCTCGGCCGTCGCGGAGTACGCGGACCGGGAGGCGCTCCGGGCGGCGCTCCGGAGCTTCCTGTCGGAGGGAGACGCGGTCCTGGTGAAAGGATCGAGAGGGATGCGGCTGGATGCGGTGGCGTCCGACATCCGGGAGGACTGGGCCTAAGGGATGCTCTATCACCTCCTGTTCCCGCTCCACGCGGACTACACGTTCTTCAACGTGTTCCGCTACATCACGTTCCGGACGATCTACGCGGCGATCACCGCGCTGTTGATCTCGTTCCTGATCGGGCCGTGGCTGATCCGGGTCCTCCACGAGCGGCAGATCGGGCAGACCATCCGGAGGGACGGGCCGGAGAGCCACCTCGTCAAGGAGGGGACCCCGACGATGGGAGGGGTGCTCATCGTCCTGGCGGCCGTCATCCCGACGCTGCTGTGGGCGAACCTCACGAGCCCCTACATCTGGATCGCGGTCCTGGTGACGGTGGGGTTCGGCGCGATCGGGTTCGTCGACGACTACCGGAAGGTCATCAAGAAGGACACGAAGGGCTTGAGCCCCCGGAGGAAGCTCCTCTTGCAGTTCTCCCTGGCGGTCCTGGCGGCGGGGCTCATCTACATGGACATCGGGATCGACGACACGGTGACCATCCCGTTCTTCAAGAACCTCCAGCCCGACCTCGGCTTCCTTTATATCCCCTTCATCGTCTTCGTGATCGTGGGGGCGTCGAACGCGGTGAACCTGACCGACGGGCTGGACGGGCTGGCGATCGGGCCGTCCGTCATCTCCGCCTCCACCTACATGCTCTTCGCCTACCTGGCGGGGAACGTGAAGATCGCCAACTACCTGCAGATCCAGTACGTGCCCGGCGTGGGGGAGCTGACGATCTTCTGCGGCGCCCTGGCCGGCGCGGGGCTCGGGTTCCTCTGGTACAACGCGTACCCGGCGCAGGTGTTCATGGGCGATACGGGATCGCTCTCCCTGGGCGGCGCGCTGGGCGTCGTGGCCGTGATGGTGAAGCAGGAGATCGTGCTGGCGCTGGTGGGCGGGATCTTCGTCATCGAGGCGCTGTCCGTCATCTTCCAGGTGACATCCTACAAGACCCGGAGGAAACGGATCTTCCGGATGGCGCCGCTCCACCACCACTTCGAGCTGAAGGGGTGGGCTGAGCCCAAGATCATCGTCCGGTTCTGGATCATATCGATCATCCTGGCGCTGCTGGCGATCAGCACGCTGAAGATCCGGTGAGCATGGAGAACCTTTCGGGGAAAATAGCGGCGGTCGTCGGGGCGGGGCGGTCCGGGCTGCTGTCCGCGCGCCTCCTTGCGGGCGAGGGGGCGAAGGTACTGCTGCTGGACGACCGGCCGCGGGAGGCCGTGGAGATATCGCTCGGGGAGCCGGTCCCGGCCGGCGTCTGCTTCCGGCAGGGAATGTTGGAGGAGTCGGACATCTCCGGGACGGCGCTGGTCGTCCTGTCGCCGGGCGTGCCGCGGCGGAAGCTGCCGCTTTCCGCGCTCGCGGCTGCGGGGGTGCCGGTGTGGGGCGAGCTGGAGCTGGGATACCGGCGGTTCCGCGGCCGGGTGGCCGCGATCACGGGCACGAACGGAAAGTCCACCGTCACGACGCTGGTCGGCGGGATGGCCGCCCGATCGTTCGGGCGCGTGTTCGTCGGGGGGAACCTCGGCACGCCGTTCGTCGCCGCCGCCGGGGAACCGTTCGACTGGGGCGTGGTGGAGGTCTCCAGCTTCCAGCTCGAGTCGATCGGGGAGTTCCGGCCGGCGGTGGCCGCGCTGCTGAACATCACGGAGGACCACCGGGACCGCTACGACGGCTTCGCGCAATACGCGGAGGCCAAGACGGCGGTCTTCCGCAACCAGGGTTCGGGCGACGCGGCGGTGATCAACGCCGACGACCCGGAGGTCGTCTCGCGGGCCGCTGCGGTCCGGGCGCGCAAGGTCCCGTTCTCCGTTTCCCGGGAGCTGCCGGAGGGCGCCTTCCTGGCGGGGGACGAGATGGTGTACAAGACGCCGGCCGGGGAGGAGCGGTACCCGCGGGGCGCGATGCGGATCCGCGGGCTCCAGAACGTGGAGAACGCGCTGGCGGCGATCTGCGTCGCCCGGGAGATGGGGGTCTCCCGCGAGGACGTCCTGGCGGAGCTTTCGGAGTTCCCCGGCCTCCCGCACCGCGTGGAGTTCGTGCGGACGCTGCGGGGCGTCTCGTACTACAACGACTCGAAGGGGACCAACGTCGGCGCGGTCCTGGCGGCCCTCGAGGGGTTCCCGGAACCGGTGGTCCTGGTGGCGGGGGGGAAGGACAAGGGGGTGGATTTCCGTCCCCTGCGCGGGCCGCTCTCCCGCAAGGCGCGGGCGGTGGTGCTCCTGGGGGAGGCGCGCGCCCGGATGGCCGGGGAGCTCGCGGGGGCGGCGCCGATCGTCACCGCCGGCACGCTCGCGGAGGCCGTGCGGGCCGCCGCCGCGGCGGCGCGCGCGGGAGACGTCGTCGTCTTCTCGCCCGCCTGCTCCAGCTTCGACATGTTCCGCAATTTCGAGGAGCGCGGCGAGGCGTTCCGCCGGGCGGTTTTGGAGCTTCCGGAATGAAGATCGGGAAGCGCCACGAGACCATGGTCCTCGCGCTGTGCACCCTGGCGCTGACCGTCCTGGGGCTCCTGATGATCTACAGCGCGACGAACGTCATGGCGGGCTCGTCCGACCGGTTCGGGCAGGATCCCGCCTACTTCCTCAAGCGGCAGATCCTGTTCCTCCTGGCGGGCGTATCGCTCGCCGCCTACCTGTCGCGGAAGGACTACGACGTCTACCGGCGCAACATTCTCCCGATTCTGGCGGGCACCTTCGCGCTGCTGCTCCTGGTGTTCGTCCCCGGCATCCGGCACGCGGCGAACGGCGCGTCCCGGTGGATCAACCTGAAGTTCTTCCACTTCCAGCCCTCCGAGCTGGCGAAGTTCGTCCTGCTCGCCTACGCCGCGTACGCGATCGACCGGAAGGGGGAGAATCCGAAAGAGGGGATCCGGGCGTTCGCTCCCATGCTCGCCGTGATGGGGATCTTCGTCGCGGCGATATTGAAGGAGCCGGACTTCGGGATGGTCGTCGTGATCCTGACCTCGTTTCTGGCGGTCGTGTTCCTCGCGGGATTCCCGTGGAAGTACCTGGCGCTGGCGGGAGTCGCGGGGGTCGCGGGCGCCGCGGCGCTGATCGCGGCCAAACCGTACCGCATGGCGAGGCTGCAGGCGTTCCTCGACCCGTTCTCGCAGGCGCAGGCCGGAGGGTACCAGGTGGTGCAGTCGCTGATCGCGTTTTCCAACGGCGGGCTCCTCGGCACCGGCGTGGGCGCGGGGAAGCAGAAGCTCTTCTACCTCCCCGAGATGCACACCGACTACATCTTCTCGGTGGT
>JBFLWB010000131.1:16028-45806 GCA_040758155.1 Thermodesulfobacteriota bacterium | reverse complement strand
TCGGGGAGGAACTCGGGTTCGCGGGGGTCGCCCTGGTGGGGGCGTGCTACGTCATCATGACGTGGGTGGGTTTTCGGATCGCCCGCCGCGCGCGCGACCCCTTCGGGAAATACCTCGCCCTCGGGTTTTCCTCCGTGATCGGGATCCAGGCGATGATGAACATGATGGTGGGGCTGAAGATGCTGCCGCCGAAGGGGATGGTGCTCCCGTTCCTGAGCTACGGGGGGAGCTCCCTGGTGCTGCATCTGGCGGCGATCGGCGTGCTGACGAACGTATCCCGGAAGGGGGCGGAAGCATTTGTCGCTGAGAATGATCGTCGCCGGGGGAGGGACCGGCGGGCACGTTTTTCCGGGGATCGCCCTTGCTGAGGCGTTCCTCTCCCTCGTCCCCGGCGGGACCGTCACCTTCGTCGGGACGGAGGGAGGCCTCGAGGCGCGGGCGGTCCCGGCGCGGGGATTCGGGATCGATTTCGTCCCCTCCGGCCAGGTGTCGGGAAGGGGGGTCCGGGCCGTGCCCGGCCTCGTGAGGATCGCGGCCGGCGTCCCGGCGGCCGTGGCGCTTCTTCGCCGCCGGCGCCCGGACCTGGTGTTCGGGGTCGGAGGATACGCCTCGGCGCCGGTGGGGGCGGCGGCGGCGCTCCTGCGGATCCCGCTGTTCCTGCAGGAGCAGAACAGCGTGCCGGGGCGCGTGAACCGGCTCCTGGCGAAGGTCGCCGTCCGGGTGTTCGCGGGGTTCGAGGGGGCCGTCCGGTTCTTCCCGCGGGGGAAGACGGAGGTCACGGGGAACCCGGTGCGGACGGAGATCATCGCCGAGGCGCGGGAGCGCGCGAAGGAGTGGCCGCCCGAGGAACCGTTCACGGTGCTGGTGCTGGGAGGTTCGCGGGGGGCCCGCACGATCAACGCGCGCGTAGTGGAGATGGCCCGGATCGGGAAGCGGGCGGGTAAGGAGATCCGGTTTCTGCTGCAGACGGGCACGGAGGAGCATGGGGCCGTTTCGAAGACGGTCCGGGACGAGGAGCTGCGGATCGAGCCGTTCGCGTTCACGGAGAGGATCGGGGACCTGTTTCCCCGATGCCACGCGGTGCTGATGCGGGCGGGCGCCCTGTCCATCTCGGAGGCCGCGCTGTTCGGGCGGCCGTGCGTCCTGCTGCCCTACCCGTACGCGGCGGACGACCACCAGGCGGGCAACGCGAGGGAGTTCTGCGCGGCGGGCGCGGGGACATGGATGGCGGAGGGCGAGGCCACGGCGGAGACGCTGCGGGCCTCCCTGTGGTCGCTCGCGGGGAACCGGGAGGCGCGGGAGAAGGCGCGGGCGGCATCGGTCTCCTTCTCGCGGCCCGACGCCGCGTTCGACGCGGTCCGGAGAGCGCTGGCGCTTTCCGGGAAAGCGGCCTGAGGAGGACGGGAGGGACATGTACAGAAAAGGGCTGCCCATCCACTTCGTCGGGATCGGCGGCATCGGGATGAGCGGGATCGCGGAGCTGCTGCTGAACTTAGGGTACCGCGTCTCGGGATCGGACCTCCGCCGCTCGGAGACGACCGACCGCCTCGCGGGGCTGGGCGCGACGATCCGCCTGGGGCACGCGGCGGAGAATGTCCCGCCGGACGGGCACGTCGTGGTGATCTCCTCGGCTGTCCGCCCGGACAACGCCGAGGTCCTGGAGGCGCAGCGGCGCAAGATCCCCGTGATCCCGCGGGCGGAGATGCTCGCGGAGCTGATGCGGATGAAGTACGGGATCGCCATCGCCGGGACGCACGGAAAGACGACGACGACCTCGATGGTGGCGACGGTGCTGGCGACCGCGGGGTGGGACCCCACCGCCGTGGTGGGAGGGAAGCTGAACAGCCTGGGCTCCAATGCGAAGCTCGGCCAGGGGGAGTTCCTCGTCGCGGAGGCGGACGAGAGCGACGGCTCCTTCCTGAGGCTCTCGCCCACGGTGGCCGTGGTGACGAACATCGACCCGGAGCACCTCGACTACTACTCGGGGATCGGCCAGATCAAGGAAACCTTCCTGAACTTCATCAACAAGGTCCCCTTCTACGGGTTCGCCGTCCTGTGCATCGACCACCCCAACGTGCAGGAGCTATTGCCCTCCGTGGCGAAGACCTTCGTGACCTACGGATTCTCGCGGCACGCGGACTACCGGGCGGAAGGGCTCTCGTGCGACGGGATGTCGACCCGCTTCGGCGTGTCCGTCCGCGGCGAGTCGCTGGGGGAGATGGCGCTCCGCGTTCCGGGCAGGCACAACGCGAGCAACGCTCTGGCGGCGGTCGCGGTCGCCGCGGAGCTCGGGATCGGCCCGGACGCGATCCGGCAGGGACTCCTGGACTACGACGGCGTGGCGCGGCGGTTCCAGGTGCGGGGGGAGGCCGGCGGGGTCACCGTCGTGGACGACTATGCGCACCACCCGGCGGAGATCCGCGCGACGCTGGCCGCGGCGCGGGACGTGTGGCCGGACCGCCGGATCGTCGTGGGGTTCCAGCCGCACCGGTACTCCCGGACCCGCGCGCTGTTCAAGGAGTTCCTCTCGGCGTTCCACGAGGCGGACATCCTGCTGCTGTTCGACGTCTACCCGGCGGGGGAGGAGCCGGTCGAGGAGGCGTCGGCCGAGCGTCTGTGCGAGGCGATCCGGGAGCACGGGCACAAGGGGGCGCGGTACGCGGGAAAGGCCGTGGAGGCGGGGGAGTCGGTCCGTTCCCTGCTGCGTCCCGGCGACATATTCCTCACCATGGGGGCGGGCGATGTCTGGAGGCTTGGAGAGAGCGTCGTTTCGGCGTGAAGGCGGAAACGGGGGGACGGCGGCATTGAAGACCATCGACGTGTCGTTTCATCTGAAGCTCCGGGACCACACCACCATCGGGGTCGGCGGGGCGGCAGACCGGATGGCGTTCCCCCGGTCCCCCTCCGAGGTGCGCGACGTCCTCGCCGCGGAGCGCCGCGCGGGGAGGGAGGTGTACGCGCTGGGCGCGGGGAGCAACCTCCTCGTCTCCGACGCGGGGGTGGCGGCGACGGTCCTCTGCACCAAGAAGCGCCTTTCGAAGGTCGTGTTCGTCGGAGGCGGCGCGGTGATCGCCGAGGCGGGAGTCATGCTCCCCCGGCTGGCCGTCCTGTGCGCCCTGTCGGGGCTCTCGGGGATCGAGGGGCTGGCCGGCATCCCCGGCACCGTGGGCGGCGCGCTGACGCTGAACGCGGGCGCCTTCGGCCGGCAGACCGGAGAGCTCGTCGAGTGGGTGGAGGTCGCCGACGCGGAAGGCGGGATCCACCGCGTGGAGGCGCGCGATATCCGCTTCGGGTACCGGGAGACGGAGTATCCCGTGCGGGGCATCGTGGTGCGCGCGGGGTTCCGCTTCGCTTCGGTCCCGCGGGAGGCGGTGTTCGAGGCGATGCGGCAGTTCAACGAGAAGCGCCGCGCCGGCCAGCCGTGGGGCGAGAAGACCTTCGGCTCCGCCTTCCGCAATCCCGCGGGCGCCGAAAGCGCCGGGATGCTCCTGGAGAGGGCGGGGATGAAGGGGCGGCGGGAAGGGGACGCATGCTTCTCCGAAAAGCACGCCAACTTCCTGCTCAACCTCGGCCGCGCCTCGGCGGCCGATGTCCGTCGCCTGATGGCGCGCGGGCAGGAGGCGGTGCGGGAGCGCTCGGGGATCCTCCTGGTCCCCGAGGTGAAGATGTGGGGCGATTTCGATGCCTGATCCCGGGCGGTTCGCGGGCGCGCGGGTCGGGGTGTTCTACGGAGGGATCTCCGCGGAGCGGGACGTGTCGCTCCGCACGGGGGCGGCGGTCTCCGCGGCGCTCCGCCGGAAGGGGCACGACGTCGCGGAGATCGACATCCGGGAGGACTGGCTGGGCACGGTCCGGGACGCAGGGGTCGACGTCGCGTTCATCGCCCTGCACGGGCGGTTCGGCGAGGACGGGTGCATCCAGGCGGCGTGCGAGCTCGCGCGGCTCCCGTACACGGGCTCCGGCGTCGCGTCCTCCGCGATCGCGATGAGCAAGATGTTCGGGAAGCGGATGGCGGCGGCGGCGGGCGTCCCGTGTCCGCCGGACGAGGTGTACGAGGGGCCGGAAGTCCCGGCGGCGAAGCCGCCCTCCTTCGGGTTCCCGCTCGTCGTCAAGCCGGACCGGGAGGGCTCGACCGTCGGCGTGACGATCGTCCGCGACCCTGCGGACTGGGAGAAGGCGCTGGCGCTGGCCGCCCGGCACGACAGCCGCGTCCTCGCGGAAGGGTACGTCGCGGGGCGGGAGATCACGGTGTCGATCGTCAACGGAAGGGTGCTGCCCGCCATCGAGATCGTGCCGCGGTCCGGCTTCTACGACTACCGCTCCAAGTACACGGCGGGGGAGACGGAATACGTGATCCCGGTCCCGATGGAGCGGGACATCCTGCTGCGCGCCGCGGAGTATACACGGCGCGCGGCCTGCGCGATGCGGCTGCGGGGGGCGGCGCGGATCGACTACCGCGTCGACCGCGCGGGGAACGTCTTCTTCCTCGAGGCGAACACGATCCCGGGGATGACCGAGACGAGCCTCCTCCCGAAGGCGGCGAAGTTCGACGGGATGTCCTTCGACGACCTGGCCGAGGAGATCCTTTCGGACGCGGGGCTGGCGAAGTAGATGATCGAGTACAAGGCATACCACCGCACGGACCTCGGGAAGCGGCGCGGCGGCCGGCAAACCGTCGCGAAGAAGGGAAGGGGCCGGCGGGAGAACGGCGAGGGAACGGCTCCGCGGCTGCGCGCCGCCGCCTGGGCCGCGGCCGTGGCCGCCGCGACGGTTCTGGCGGGCGCGTCGTGCGCTTTCGCGTACTCGTGGCTGACCCGGTCTCCGATGTTCTCGGTCCGGTCGATCGAGATGAACCGCTGCGCGAACGTGACGCAGGAGGAGGTCTGGACCATCGTGCGCGGCGGGGGGAAGCGGAACATCTGGACCGTCCCCGTGCGCGAGGTCTCCGGGAGGCTCGCGTCGCACCCCTGGATCCGGTCGGTGTCCGTCCGCAAGGCGTTCCCGGACCGCCTCGTGGTCCGGATCGAGGAGCACCGACCGGTCGCGATGGTGAACCTGGACGCCCTCTGGTACGTGAACGACGAGGGGAAGCCGTTCAAGCGGCTCACCGCATACGACCCGAAGGACCTGGCGATCGTCACGGGCTTCTCGACGGCCGACCTCCGCTCGAAGGACGCCGTGGCGGTCCGCAACTTCCGGAAGGCGCTGGACCTGCTGCGGCTGGCGGAGGCCGGGCCGCTGCGGGGGAACCTCTCCGAGGTCCACTACGACGCGCAGGAAGGCTACACGCTCGTGACGCGGGACGCCGGGGTCCGGTTCAAGGTCGGCGGGATGGAGTTCCAGAAGGCGATCCGGCGCGTGGAGGAGGCGCTGCCGAGGATCTCGGCCCTCGGCAAGGAGTCCGGCATCGTCGATCTCAAGACGGATGGCCGCATCTTCGTGCGGCCGGGGGAGTGAATGGATACTGGCCATGATCAGGTGATCGCCGGTCTGGACGTGGGCTCGAGCAACGTCACCACGGTCCTCGGGAGGAAGACGCCCGACGGCGTCGAGATCCTGGGGGTGGGAGAGTGCCCCACCGAGGGGATGCGCAAGGGCGCGGTGGTGAACGTCGACGCCACCGTCAAGTCGATCCGCCAGAGCGTCACGGAGGCGGAGCGGATGACGGGGCTGAACGTGGAGTCGGTCTTCGTGGGCCTTTCCGGCCCGCTCATCAAGTCGTTCAACAGCCACGCCGCCATCTCCGTGAAGAACGAGCGGGAGGTGACCAACGCCGACTTCACGCGCGTCCTCGAGATCGCGAAGACCGTGGAGCTGCCGAACGACCGGGAGATCCTCCACGTCCTCACGCAGGAGTTCATCGTCGACGACATGGCGGGGATCAAGGACCCCCGCGGGATGACGGGGATCCGGCTCGACGCGCGGGTCCACGTGGTGACGAACGACGTCCCCGGCGCGCGCAACCTGCTGCGGTGCGTCGAGAAGGCGGCGCTCGGCGTCGAGTCGCTTGTCCTGTCCCCGTACGCGTCCGCCGACGCGGTGCTCACCGCGGAGGAGCGCGAGGTGGGGGTGGCGCTCATGGACATCGGGGGCGGCACCGTCGAGATGGTGATCTTCTACGACGGCGCGCTGCGGCACACCTACATCCTTCCCCTCGGCGGCGGGAACATCACCTCCGACGTGGCGGTCGGCCTCAAGCTTCCGTACGCGGACGCGGAGGCGCTGAAGATCGCGTCGGGGTGCGCCATGATCCAGAAGGTGCGGCGGGACGACCTGGTGGAGCTGCCGGGCGTCGGCGGCCGCCAGCCCAGGCCGCTCCGGCGGCAGCACCTGAGCGAGATCATCGAGCCGCGCGCGGAGGAGATCTTCGCGCTGATGCGGAAGGAGATCCTCCGGTCCGGGTACGAGGACAGCCTCGGGGCGGGCGTCGTGCTCACAGGCGGCGGCGCGCTCCTGGACGGGCTGACGGAGCTCGGGGAGCGGGTGTTCAAGCTTCCCGTGCGCCGGGGATCGCCCATCGGGATCGGCGGGCTCGTCGAGGTCGTCAACAGCCCCGCGTACGCCACCGCGGTGGGGCTCGTCATCTACGGGGCGAGGTCGGCGGAGACGGTGGTCACCCGCCCGGAGGAGTCGCCGGCGGAAGGGATCATCGGGCGCGTGAAGCGATACCTGTCGGAATTCTTCTGATACGGAAAACGGGGAGAAAAAGGGGGAGCGCATGGAAGGGATCGAGCGGGAGGAAGCGAGGTCGCGCCGTTTCACGGTCGTCGAGGAGAACCGGGCGCACGCCGTCATCAAGGTGTTCGGCGTGGGCGGGGGCGGCGGCAACGCCATCAACAACATGATCGAGGAGGGGCTGCAGGGGGTGGAGTTCATCGCCGCCAACACGGACGCGCAGGCGCTCGCGCGGAACCTCGCCCCTCTGAAGCTGCAGCTCGGAACCCGGCTGACGAAGGGGCTGGGGGCCGGGGCCAACCCGGAGGTCGGGCGCGAGGCCGCGAACGAGGACCGCGAGCTGCTCCGGGAGGCGCTCGCCGGCGCCGACATGGTCTTCATCACCGCCGGGCTGGGGGGCGGCACGGGGACCGGCGCGGGCCCGGTCGTGGCGGAGGTGGCGCGGGAGCTCGGGGCGCTGACGGTCGCCGTCGTGACGCGGCCGTTCGCCTTCGAGGGGCAGACCCGCAAGCGGCAGGCGGACATGGGCTCCAAGGAGCTGCGGTCGCTGGTCGACACGATCGTCGTCATCCCGAACGAAAAGCTGCTGCTGATCGCCGGGAAGGAGATGCGGTTCGTCGACGCCTTCCGTAAAGTGGACGACGTCCTGTTCCAGGCGGTGCGGGGGATCACGGAGCTGGTCACCCGGCCGGGCTACATCAACCTGGACTTCGCCGACGTGAAGACGATCATGTCGGGGATGGGGCTGGCGCTGATGGGCACCGGCTCGGCCACGGGCCAGAACCGAGCCGTCGCGGCCGCGGAGAAGGCGATCTCGAGCCCGCTGCTCGAGGACGTGTCGATCCGGGGGGCCCGCGGCGTGCTCATCAACATCACGGCGGGGCCGTCGCTTTCCCTGAGCGAGGTCAACGAGGCCGCGAGCCTGATCCGCGAGGAGGCCTCCGACGAGGCGAACATCATCTTCGGGACGGTGATCGACGAGACGATGGACGAGGAGCTGAAGGTCACGGTGGTGGCGACCGGCTTCGAGCCCAACGTCGCGGAAGGCCCCTGGAGGAGCCCGCGGAAGGGGATCAAGCTGGTCAGCCGCACGGAGGATCTGCAGAAGCCGGCGTTCCTGCGCAACTCCGCGCAGACGGGCGTCGCGGAGGAGCGCGTGGAGGACCTTCCGCTGATCGACAAGGAGACGGAGATCGAGTCGCTGGACGACTTCGAGATCCCGACCTTCCTGCGGCGGCGGGGGGAATAGCGGAAGGGACGGCGTTGGCCCGGGGGGGGGCGCGCCTGAGAGGAGAGACCGGCGCCGTCCGCAAGGAGTGGGGCGGTAGAAAGCGGGTCGCGCTGGTCTTCCCGAACGCCTACTCCGTGGGGATGTCGAACCTGGGCTTCCTCCTGGTCCACGCCCAGGTCAACGCCCGGCCGGACGCGCTGTGCGAGCGCGCATTCCTTTCCCCCGCCGTCGGGGGGACGGCGCCGGCGCCCGGCCGGGGAAAGGGGGCCGCTCCCGCGGGGGCGGCCGCGGGGACGACGCTGGAGAGCGGGCGCCCTCTTTCGGATTTCGACATCGTCGCGTTCGCCCTCTCCTTCGAGAACGACCTCCCGAACCTGCCGGGGATCCTGGCGGCGGGCGGCGTCCCGCCGTTCCGCGCGGACCGCGCCGCGTCCGGCGTCCGGCATCCGCTGGTCGTCGCCGGCGGATTCGCGGCCTCCCTCAATCCGGAGCCGTGCGGGGCCTTCGCCGACGCGGTCGCGGTGGGAGACGGGGAGCGGGCGGTGGAGTCGCTCCTCGACCTGGAGGCGGGGGACCCGGCGGACGCCGGATTCCTCCGGACCCTCTCCGGGATTCCCGGAATGTATGTCCCGGGCGGGTACCTTCCCGTTTACGAAGAGGGGGGCTCCCCGGGCGCGGGGCGGCTCATCGATCTGCCCCCCCTGTCCGGATTTCCCCGGCGCGTCGCGCGGGAGGCGATCGATCCCGAAGGGCTCCCTCCCCCCCCGCCCGTCGTGCTCGCGGAGGAGACCGCGCTGGGGAGCATGTCGCTGGTCGAGACTTCGCGCGGCTGCCCCAGGATGTGCGGCTTCTGCGCCGCATCCCATGCGTGCCCCGCGTTCAGGGAGTTCCCCCTGGAGCGCGTCCGGGCGGCCGTCGACGCGGCATGGCCGCACCGCAGGAAGGTGGGGCTGATCGGAGCCGCGGTGCTGGACTGGCGCCCGTTCCGGACGCTCGCCCGGGAGATCCTCGACCGCGGCGGGAGCGTGTCTCCCGCTTCCGTGCGCGCGGAGAAGGTCGACGCGGAGATCGCGGAGATCCTGGCGCGGAGCGGGCACCGCACGGTGGCGCTCGCCCCGGAGTGCGGCGACGCGCGGCTGCGGGCGCGGATCGGAAAGCCGCTTCCCGACGCCGCCTTCTTCGAGGCGGCGGAGACGCTCGTCCGCGCGGGGATCGTATCGTTCAAGCTGTACTTCCTGGTCGGTCTCCCCGGCGCGGACCGGGAGGAGGAGGTCGGGGGGATCTCCGGGTTCCTCCGCGAGTTCCGCGGCCGCGTCCTCGCGGAGGCGCGCGCCGCGGGGAGGATGGGGACCGTCACCGCGGTCCTTTCGCCCTTCGTCCCGAAACCGTTTACCCCGCTGCAATGGGCGGCGATGGCCGCCGAGGACGAGCTTCGGGCCCGCGAGGAGGAGATCGCCGCCTTCGCCCGGAACGTCCCGAACCTCCGCGTCTCCTTGGAAAGGCCGCGCGACGCGCTCCTGCAGGGGTACCTCGGGCTGGGGGACCGGCGCGCGGCGGAAGACCTCCGGGGCGCGCGTCGGGCGGGGAGTCCCGGATCGGCGCCCGGGCTCCGTGCGAGGATGGACGCGGTCGTCCACCGCGAAAAGGACGCCGGCGAATTCTTCCCCTGGGACGTCGTGGAGGGGGGGCCGGCGAAAGGCGCGCTGCGGGCGCGCTACGACGCGTACCGGAAAGGATAAGAAGGGAGATCTATCCCTCGGAAACCCGGACCATGACGTTGCGGGTCCTTGGGCCGTCGAACTCGCACAGGAAGACCGACTGCCAGGTCCCGAGTATGAGCTGGCCGGCCTCCACGAACACCGTGACGTGCGATCCGATGACGCTCGCCTTGACGTGCGCGTGGGCGTTCCCCTCGGCATGAAGGTAATCGCCGCCCTCGGGCACGAGACGCTCGAGGGCGTTCAGGATGTCCCTCCGGACGTCGGGATCCGCGTTCTCGTTGATGGTGACCGCGGCCGTGGTGTGGGGGACGAAGACCCGGCAGATGCCGCTTCTCAAGCCGCTTTCGCGCACCACCATCCGGACGTGCTTGGTGATGTCCACGAGCTGCTGTCTTTCGTCGGTCTTCACGGTCACCGTCTTGAATGCCATCGCCGCCCGACCCTCCGCGTGCGTTATCGTCGCCACGTCTACATCATGCTTAACACGTCGGGCCGCGGAAGGGCAAGAAAGACGGGTTTCCGGTATAATGCGTTTCCGTGAACACGGTCGCCTGCCTGATCCTCGCTTCCGAATCTCCGCGGCGCCGGGAGCTGCTTTCCTCGCTGGGAGTGCCGTTCCGGGTGGTTCCGTCGGGGGTCGACGAGACGCCGCTCTCCGGCGAGCCGCCGGCGCGCTTCGTCCGCCGGGCCGCGCTGGACAAGGGATTGGCGATCGCCCGGAGGCAGCCGTCGGACTGGGTCCTTTCCGCGGACACGATCGTCGTGGCGGACGGGAAGATCCTGGGCAAGCCGCGCGACCGCGCGGAGGCCCGCCGGATGCTTTCCCTCCTCGCGGGGCGGGAGCACAAGGTGTACACTTCCGTTTGCCTGCTCTGCGAGGCGAGGGGGTACCGCGACGCGGGCACCGAGGTGACGCGGGTCCGTTTCCGGCCGCTGACGCCGGCGGAGGTGGCGGCCTACGCGCGGACCGGCGAGTGCGACGACAAGGCGGGAGCGTACGCCGCCCAGGGGGCGGGGATGCTCCTCATCGACCGGGTCGCCGGCTCGTTCACGAACGTGGTGGGGCTTCCGATGACGCGGGTCGTCGGGATGCTGAAGAAGGCGCGCCTGATCGCGGTCTCCCCCGCGGGGCCCGGATGCTACGTTCTCGCGGGAAGGAAGGGATGAGCGCGGTGGCGGAGACGGTCGCGGAGAACGTCGGCAGGGTCCTCGACCGGATCGCCCGGGCCGAAAGAAAGGCGGGGCGCCCCCCCGGATCGGTGAAGCTGGTGGCGGCATCCAAGACGCAGCCGCTGCCGCTGATCCTCGAGGCGCACGCGGCGGGGCTGAACGCCTTCGGCGAGAACTACGTCCAGGAGGCGGCCGAAAAGATCCCGGGCCTGCCGGGCGCCGAGTGGCACATGATCGGCGCGCTGCAGGGCAACAAGGTCCGCAAGGCCGTGTCGCTGTTCTCGTGGATCCAGACGGCGGACTCGGAAAAACGGCTCGCGGAGATCTCGCGGTGCGCGGTCGAGGCGGGGAAGATCGTCCCGGTTCTTCTGGAGGTCAACCTCGAGGGCGAGGCGAGCAAGTCGGGGATCGCGCCGGAGGACCTTCAGCGCGTGGCGGAGGGCTCCCTGGGACTTCCGGGGATCAAGATCTCGGGGCTGATGGCGATCCCGCCGTACGGGATCGATCCCGAGGAGAGCCGCCCGTACTTCGTCCGGCTGCGGAACTTGAGGGACGCGCTGGCGAGAGAGTTCCCGGCGGCGGAGCTGCGGGAGCTGTCGATGGGGATGTCGGGCGATTTCGAGGAAGCCATCGAGGAAGGGGCGACGATCGTTCGCGTCGGCACCGCGATCTTCGGGATCCGCGGCGGGAGGGGATGACATGACGGCCTTGGGATTCATCGGTGCGGGGAACATGGGAGAGGCGATGATCCGGGGGGTGCTCTCCGGGAAGCTGTATCCCGCGGACCGGGTGTACGTGTTCGACACGGCCCCCGGCCGGACCGAAACGCTGCGTCACCGGTTCGGGGTGTCGGTCGCGCCCTCCGTCGCGGAGCTGCTGGCCGCGTCCGACACGGTCGTGGTCGCCGTGAAGCCGCAGGTCCTTCCGTCGGTGCTGGAAGGGATCCCGAAGAACGCCGCCCGCGGGAAAACGTTCGTCTCCATCGTGGCCGGGGTGAAGGCCGCCGTGTTCGAGCGCGCCCTGGGAGAGGGTGCGAAGGTCGTCCGGACGATGCCCAACACCCCCGCGCAGGTGGGGATGGGCAGCACGGGAGTCTACTTCCCGGCGGGCTTCGACCCGGCGGCCCGGGAGCGGGTCCGCGCGATCTTCTCCTCCTTCGGCGAGGTGGCGGAGGTCCCCCGCGAGGAGCTCCTCGACGTCGTGACGGCGCTTTCGGGCTCCGGCCCGGCCTACGCGTTCCTGTTCCTCGAGGCGATGGCGGACGGCGCGGTGCGCGCCGGGATGGGGCGGGAGGAGGCGTACCGGCTCGCCGCCGCCACGCTGGAGGGGGCGGCCCGGATGGTCCGCGAGACGGGGAAGCATCCCGCGGAGCTGAAGGACATGGTCATGTCGCCCGGCGGGACGACCGCGGCGGGGATCGAGGCGCTGGAGCGCGGGGCGTTCCGCGCCGCCGTCATGGACGCCGTGCTGTCCGCCTGGAGGAGAAGCCGCGAACTGAGCGGCCAATAGAGGGAGGATCCGCGGAAATGTTCGTCGCAGGGAACCTGATCTACGCGCTGGCGAAAATCGTCGACATCGTGCTGACGGCCTACATGTGGGTCTTCATCATCCGCGCCGTCCTGTCGTGGGTGAACCCCGACCCGTACAACCCGATCGTCCGCGCGATCTACGGCGTCACCGAGCCGGTGCTCTCGCCGCTCCGGCGGAAGCTGCCGCTCTACGCCGGCTCCATCGACTTCTCCGTCGTCGTCGCCGTGCTGATCATCGTCTTCCTGCAGTATTTCGTCGTCCGGTCGCTCTTCGACCTCGCCCACCGGATGCCGTGAGCCGGACGGAGGGGGCGGGCGCGACGCTCTCCGTGCGCGTCGTTCCGCGGTCCGCGAAGGAGGAGGTGGCGGGCTGCGAGGGAGGCGCCCTGCGGATCCGGCTGACCGCCCCTCCGGTGGAAGGGAAGGCCAACGAGGCGCTTTGCCGGTTCCTGGCGAAGGCGCTCGGCGTCCCCCGGCGAAGCGTCACGCTGCTCTCCGGCGGGACGGGGCGCAACAAGATCGTCCGGATCGAAGGGTTGACCGCCGAAAAGGCGCTGGCCGCCCTTATTCCACCCGGCGGACCCAGCGGTGCCGGTCCTCGACCAACCCGTACTGGATCCCGGTGATCGTGTCGTAGAACCTGCGCGACAGCTCGCCCACCTTGCCGTCCCCGATCTTCGCCTCCTTCCCGCGGAAGGAGAAGGCGCCCACGGGGGAGATGACCGCCGCCGTCCCCGACCCGAACGCCTCCGTCAGCGAGCCGTCCTCGGCGCGGCGGATCACCTCGTCGATCTCGACGGGGCGCTCCAGGACCGGGATCTTCCAGTCCTTCGCGAGCTGGATGACCGAGTCGCGCGTGACGCCGGCAAGAATCGACCCCGAGAGGGGAGGGGTCACCAGCTCCCCGTTGAAGACGAAGAAGATGTTCATCGTCCCGACCTCTTCCACGAAGCGCCTGCGCTCCGCGTCGAGCCACAGGACCTGGTCGAACCCCTTCGCCTTGGCCTCCTTCGCCGCCAGGATGCTGGCCGCGTAGTTCGCCCCCGTCTTGGCCTCGCCCAGCCCCCCGCGCGTGGCGCGGATGTAGTTCTCCTCGACGAGGATGCTGACCGGCTCGAATCCCCGCGCGTAGTACGCGCCCACGGGTCCGGTGACGATGAAGTAGATGTAATCCGAGGACGGATGGACGCCCAGCGCCGACTCCGTGGCGATCATCGTGGGCCGGATGTACAGCGACGCTCCGCCGGCGCGCGGGATCCAGTCCTTGTCGATCCGCACCAGCGCCTCGATCGCCTGGAGCTGGTCCTCGACGGGGACCGCCGGCATGCACAGCCGGGAGGCGGACCGGTTCATCCGCTCCGCGTTGCGCTCCGGGCGGAAGAGGCAGATCCCGCCGTCCTTGGCGTAGTACGCCTTCAGCCCCTCGAAGATCTCCTGGGCGTAGTGCAGGACGACGGCGGTGGGGAGGAGCGACAGCGGGCCGTAAGGGACGATCCGGGGGTTCATCCATCCCTTGCCGTCCCGGTAATCCATGAGGAACATGTGGTCCGAGAAGATCTTCCCGAACCCGAGCGCCTGGTCTCCTGCCGGCTTTTCGCGGAGGCGGTCCGGCCCCGCCTTTTCGATATGTATTTTCATGATTCGACAAATATATCCCAAACCCGTTCCTGCGCAAAGGTGCGTCGTATGGTATGTTGCGGTAGTGTGCGGGGTGGCGGATCCTTCAGAGGAAAGGAGCGGGGGATGAAATATCCGGCGGCAGTGGTCATCTGCTTCGCGCTCGCGTTGCCGGGGGCGGTCCCGGCCGCCGATGTCCCGGGGCCGAAGACGGAGAAGGAGCGGATCGGGTACAGCCTCGGCATGGACATCGGGAACACGCTCCGGAAGCAGTCCGTCGAGGTGGACGCGGATTCGCTGGCCCGGGGATTCAAGGATTCCTACTCCGGAGGGAAGACGCTCCTCACGGAGGAGGAGTCTCGCAAGGAGATCCAGAACCTGCAACAGAAACTTGCGGAGAGGCAGGCGGCGGCCATGAGGCAGCAGGCGGAAAAGAACAAGGCGGACGGCGAGAAGTTCCTGGCGGAGAACCGGAAGAAGGAGGGCGTGAAGACGCTCCCGAGCGGACTGCAGTACAAAGTCCTCAAGGAAGGCACGGGAAAGTCCCCGAAGGCGTCCGACTCGGTGACCACCCATTATCGGGGCACGCTGATCGACGGGACCGAGTTCGACAGCTCCTACAAGCGCGGCGAGCCCGCCACGTTCCCGGTCTCCGGCGTCATCGCGGGCTGGACCGAGGCGCTCCAGCTCATGAAGGAGGGCTCCAAATGGCAGCTCTTCCTTCCGCCGAACCTTGCCTACGGGGAGCGGGGGGCGGGCCGGGACATCGGGCCGAACGCCACGCTGGTCTTCGAGGTGGAGCTGATCTCGGTCAAGTAGCCCCCTTTCCGGCGGCGGGACGATGAACACGCTGGCGCTCCTCGGGGCGGTGACGGGCGTGGCGCTTTTCGCCGGCATCCGGCTATACGCCACCGTGCTCACCGTGGGGCTGTGCATCCGGTACGGCCTCCTGACCCTCCCGCCGGAGCTCTCCACCCTCTCGGCGCTCTCCCAACCGTATGTCCTTGTCGCGGCCGGGATCTGCGCGGCGGCGGAGTTCCTGGCCGACAAGATCCCCTGGGTGGACTCCCTTTGGGACGCGGTCCACGCCTTCGTGCGCCCCGCCGGGGCGGCGCTGATCGCCTTCGCCGCGGCCGGCGCCCTCGATCCCGCCGCGAAAGGTCCCGTCGTCCTCCTTTGCGGGGCGGTCGCCTTCGCCTCCCACGCGGCGAAGTCGGGGACGCGGCTTGCCGTCAACCAGAGCCCGGAGCCGTTCAGCAATGTGCTTCTGAGCCTGTTCGAGGACGCCGTCGCCGTCGGGGGAAGCTATTCCGCCGTCGCGCACCCGGTGATCGTCCTCGTCTTCGTTGCCGCATTCCTCGTGCTGTCCCTTCTCCTCGCCCGCCGGATATTCCGGCGCATCCGCCGGAAGACCCCGCCGGCCTGATCTCCCCTTGTTTTAAAGTTCCCCCCTTAATCGCCGATAAGTGGGACGGCGAACCGAAATCGTTTCTGGAGGCACCATGCTTTCCGCATTCATGAAATGCTTCCGTTTCATCAGGACGATGAAGGGCAGGATGTTTCTCTTCGCATCGCTGGCGGTGGCTTTCGCTGCGGTCGGGATGGCGGCCACATGCATGTATGTCGTGAGGCAGGACCTGGTCCGGCAGTCCGAGGGCTCGCTGGAAAGGCGGATGAACGTCTTCCGTGTCCTTCTCTCGGAGAAGGGAACGGAGTTCCGGGTGAAGGACGGAAAGATGACGGTCGGCGACCATGTGCTGAACGACAGCTACGAAGTGGTCGACAAGTTGAAACAACAAATGGGCGGCGCATACGCCACCGTGTTCATGGGGGACACGAGGATCTCCACGAATGTCGTCAAGGAAGACGGGTCGAGGGCCGTCGGCACGAAGCTGGACGGCCCCGCGCGGAAAGCCGTCTTCGATGACGGGGAGACATTCAAGGGCGAGACCCGGATCCTCGGCATCCCGTATCTGACGAGGTACGAGCCGGTGAAGGACGCGTCGGGCAAGACGATCGGCGCGCTGTTCGTCGGCGTGAAGAAGAGCGATTTCTTCAGCGCGTACAACCGGATGCTGTCGATCGCCGGGATCGTTGCGGTGTTGTTGGCCACCGTATTCGGTGGCCTCACCTTCCTGTCCGTCCGCCTGATGATCGCGCCGCTCGAGGCCGCGGCCGAGGTCGCTTCCCGTTTTGCCGAGGGAGACCTCACGGCGACGATGGACCGGCAGTCGGCTGACACGGAGGAGGTGCGCCGGATCGTCGACGCGGTGGAGAACCTCGGGGAAAAGCTCAGATCGACGATCGGCAAGGTGGCGGACTGGAGCCACGATCTCGCCGCGGCCGCCGAGCAGCTGTCCGCCAGCGCGGTGCGGATCGACGGCGCCAACCGGAAGGTCAACGACCAGACCGGGAGCGTCGCCGCGGCCTCCGAACAGATGAACGCGACCGTCGCGCAGGTGGCGATGAACACCCGCAGCGTGCAGGATGCGTCGGACAAGGCGCTGGAGGCCGCATCCGGCGGCGCTTCCGTGATCGAGAGCTTCATCGCGGCCATGGGCGAGATAGGAAACTCCGTGGAGCGCGCGGCGGCCACTGTAGAGGCGGTCGGGGGGCGCGCGAAGGAGATCGGCGGCGTGACGGTGCTGATCGACGATATCGCCGACCAGACGAACCTGCTGGCGCTCAATGCCGCGATCGAGGCGGCCAGGGCCGGGGAGTCCGGCCGGGGTTTCGCGGTGGTCGCCGACGAGGTCCGGAAGCTCGCCGAAAAGACCCAGAAGGCCACGGCCCAGATCGCAAAGGCGATCGGCGCCGTCCAATCCGAAAGCGGGGAAGCGATCGAGGCGATGCGCAAAGGGTGCCAGGCGGTGGAGCAGAGCGCGGCGCTCGGGGAGCAGGCGAAGGCGGCGATGGCAGGGATCCGGGAGCGCGTGGGCGACAGCTCCGGACGGAACCGGGAAATCTCGACGGCGACCGAGGAGCTGAACGTGACGATCCGGGACCTCTCGCGGAACATCGAGGCGGTTTCCCACGCGGTCGGTCAAAACGCGGAAGGGACATCGGAAGTGGCGCAGACGGCCGAGGCGGTCGCGCGGCGGGCGGCGGAGCTGAAAGCATCGGTCGCCGGTTTCCGCATCGCGAGGCCGGGTTAAACGGTCAGAACTCGATCACACGGCCCGCGCCCAGCGGCCGGAACGCCTCCTCGCCGAACGCTTCCCGGAAGCGGGCGAGCGTGCGGGCGCCGGTGCAGTGCCCCCCGTGGAACGTGAACCCGTCCGCGCGGAAGGATTCCGTGCAGGCGACCGCCTCCGCCAGGACCGCATCGGGCGCGCCGCCGAGGTGCAGCCCTCCCACGACGGACAGCAGCCGTTCCCCCGGGAACTCCTTCCGAACGGCCTTCAGGATGTTGACGTAGCCGGCGTGGGCGCAGCCGAAGACGAGGACCAGCCCGCGCGGGGTCCGCACGGCCACCGTCCCGTCGTCGACGATCGGGCAGGGCCCGGTCCCGTCCTCGTTGAAGAACTTCCCCTCGACCGGGGCGTAGCCGCCCGGCTCGCGGGGGATGTCCGTCAGGAAGAACATGTCCTCGTCCAGCTTCGCCGTGCCGTTCACGGGGCGGAACGCCGGGTCGGCGTAGCGGCGGGCCATGTACGGCATCCCGAGTATCCGGACCGGTTCGCCCTTTCGCACCTCGTACTGCTTGTGCCAGATGTAGGGGTGGCCGTAGACGGGAGGCGCGCCCGCGAAGCGTGAGCAGAACGCCAGCCCTCCGGTGTGGTCGTCGTGCCCGTGCGTCACGACGATTCCCGCGAGGCCGTCGAGGGAGATCCCCATCCGCGCGGCGTTCATCAGGAAGATGTCCGTCGTGCCGGCGTCCACGAGCCAGCGGCTGCCGTTGGGCAGCTCGACGAGGATCGAGGCGCCGTGCTCGGCGAGGTACGCATCCGATGCCGCGGTGTCGTCGCAGAGAACCGATAGTCTCAGCATGGTCATTCTCCGTATCCGGTCAGTTCGACGTAGCCTTCTCCCTCCGCCGGCTTCCCGCCCGAAGTTCCGCGGACGCCGACGGCGCCCTCCCAGTAGCGGACGAAGGTCCGCAGCTCCTGGTCCGCCACCCGGGGGGCGGCCTCGAGCGCGATCCCTTCGGACGGTACCCGCAGCTTCCACCGGGAAGGATACCGGATGCCGCTCGCCGGGCTCCTCCAGTGCGCGAGCGTCTCGATCCCGAAATCGCCCGCGCTCAAGGTGCGGATGGAGCCGTCCGCCCGTACGAGCGTGCCGGCGCTGAACGGATCGGGCGTGCCGTCCCTCCGGCGGAGCCGGTAGAGCATGAGGTCGCTGCCGTCGGAAAGCCGGAGGGCGAACCAGTCCCAGCCCTCGTGTTCCGGTCCCAGCGCGCTGGTGCCCCATTCCCGGTCCAGCCAGGAGTTCCCTTCGACAGTGTACGACGTCCCGTCGATCCGCACAGTCCCCCGGGTCGAGAGACGGGTGATCGAATAATAGTACGACGCGTTGCCGGGGGCGGCGCTTTTCCGGCTGAGGCCCCGCTCCCCCTGGGGGACGACCGCTTTCCCCGCGTGCAGGAGCAGGTCTACGGACGATCCTCCTTCCGACGCCCGCAGCCGGACCGGCAGCAGCGATTCCGCGCCGCCCTCCGCGGACCAGCCGTCGATCCGGACCCGGAACGGGCGGGCCGACGCCCCGGCGATTCCGAGCGCTTCCCGCCCCGTCCGCTCGAAGTGGCGGAAGCGGTTCCCCTCCTCGTCGGTGACGGAGAAGTGGGCCATGTACGCCTGCGATGCGCCCCACCGGGATTCCCGGGGAGGCGCGTCCGGGGACAGGGCGAAGCGGAAGAAGGTGAGCTGGTAGCCGAAGCGGCGGCCGCCGGGGTCCCGGAGGTTGCCGGTGAAGTACCACCACTCGTGGCGGAACTCCGGATGGGGCCCGTGGTCCTCGGGGAACCGGAACGGGCGGGGGGCGGTCGCGCGGGCGAAGCCTTCCTGCGCCTCTCCCGCCAGGAGCGCGGTCACCGTTCCCGGCCGGGCGGGAGGGGCCGGCGGCGGGGACGGCGCGGGGCGCAGCAGCCAGGCGGCCGCGGCGAGGAGCGCGGCGCACGGCAGGAGCCATCGAAGGCGCATTCACTCCTCCTGCAGCGCCCGGGCGGGGGACGACCGGGCCATGCGCATCGCGGGGTAGAGCCCCGCGAGGACGGACGCCGCGACGGCGAGGCCCAAGGCCTGCAGCAGGATCCACGGATCGAAGAAGGTCTGCATCGTCCAGCCGAAGGAGCGGCGGTTGATGACGAGGATGAGCGCCAGCGCCTGCGCAGCCCCCAGCGGGAGGGCGAGCAGGCCGGAGATCGCCCCGATCGCGGCGGACTCCCCGGCGGTCAGCCCCCACGCCTGCCGCGGGGTGAGCCCGACGGCCCGCATCACGGCGTGCTCCCGCCCGCGCTCCATCTGGATCGCCATCAGCGCGTTCAGGACGCCGACGAAAGCGATCAGCACGGTGAGGGCCCGCAGCACGTTCGTCACGCCGAAGGTGCGGTCGAAGACCTTGAGCGACGCCTCCCGGAGCGCCCGGTTCGAGCGGACGACGACCGGCAGGTCGCCCGCGAGCGCGCGGATCCGCCCGATCGCCTCGTCGACCGGGACGCCGGGATGGAGGCGGACGCCGACGGAATCGACCCCGCGGTCGCTCCAGTGCCGGTCGTGGACCTCCCGGAGGATCGCGACGACCCCCCGGTCCGAGCTGTAGTCGTAATAGATCCCCGCCACGGGGAACTCCCGGATTCCCGCGTCGGTGCGCAGGCGCAGCAGCTCTCCCTTCCGGATTCCGTGCCGCCAGGCATACGGATCGGACACGATGACGCCGCCGCGGCGGAGCGTCTCCCACGCGCTGCCGGGATCTCCCTCCCGGAAACGGAACGCGTCGACGCTTTCCCGGCCGATGCCCAGCACGAACAGCTCCGTGAATCCTTCCGGCGACTCGATGGTGCGGCGCGAGAACCGGACCGTGCCGCGTACGCCGGCCGCGGAGGGGATCGCCTCGACCAGCCCGGGAGGCAGCGATCCCCTGTCGGGGCTTTTCCGCTCCTCGTAGGAGGAAACGTAGATGTCGCCGCGCAGCGTCCGGTCGAGCCAGTCGGACACGGTCCGCCGGAAGCTGTCGATCATGACGCCGATCCCGACCGTGGTGGAGACGGCGACCACGAGCGCGGCCGCCGCGACGCCCGTCCGGCTGATCGACGCCGGGATGCTGCGCGCGGCCATCTTCCCCGGCGTGCCGAAGACGAGGCCCGCCGCCGGCCGGATCGCGCGGGCCAGGAGGACGGCGGCGCCCGGCGTGACGAGGGCGTATCCCGCCACAAGGGCGAACAGCCCGCAGAACGGCAGGACGATGCTTCGGGAGGGGTACGCCAGGATCCCGATGCCCAGGAGGACCAGGCCGGCCCCCGCCGCGGTGATCTTCGGCAGGACCTTCCGGACCCCCGTCTCGACGGAGGAGCGGCGCATCACCTCCCGGGGCGAGGCGGAGGTCGCCTCGTGGGCCGGCCATAGCGACGCGGCGACCGACCCCAAGGTCCCGAGAGCCGCCGCCTTCAGCAGCATGGCCGCGGCCGGGGCGACATCCCGGACGGAGACGACGAAATACAGGTCTCCGATGGAGCGCGTGACCATCCCCAGGAGCGCCTTCCCGAGGAAGTACCCGAACGGCAGGCCGAGGAGCGTCCCCGCGAGGCCGAGAAGGGCCGCTTCTCCGAGGACCCGCGCGAATACTTGTCCCCGCGTGACCCCCAGCGCCCGGAGCGTCCCGATGAGCTGCCGCCGCTTGAGCACCGAAAAGGTCATCGTGTTGTAGACGAGGAACATGCCGACGACGAGGGAGAGCAGGCTCAGGGCGCTGAGGTTCAGGGAGAAGGCGCGGGTCATCTGGTCCAGCGCGTTGCCGCGCGCTCCGGCGGAAGCGATCTCCGCGCCGGGGGGAAGCGCCCGCCGGATCCGGGAGAGGACGGCCTCCCCCCCGGCCCCTTCCGGGACCTTCAGGTCGATCCGCGAGAGACGCCCCGTCATGCCGAGCAGCTCCTGCGCGGTCGAGATGTCCGTCACGGCGGTGCTCTCCAGCGCCTGGCGGGACACATCGTCCGCCGGGCGGAGGAAGCCGGACAGGACAATGCTTCCCTGCGCCATGCCGACCCGCAGCGGCAGGACGTCTCCCCGCGCCGCCCCCAGCCGCCGCGCCGTCTCCTCGAGGAGCAGCGCCGCCCCCGGCGTCGTGAGGAACCGGGGGAGGTCGGCGCTGTCCGAGGTTTCCGGGGTGTAGTCCCGGAACGGCGCCTCCGCGAAGGGATCGATCCCCAGGATGTGCAGGACCGTTTCCGGACGGCCCGCGACCCGGGCGTATCCTTCCACGATCGGGGCGAGCGCCCGCGCGTCCTCCTGCCGCCGGAGCGCGACGTACAGCCCTTCCTCCAGCCCCGGCGATCCGCCCAGGATCCGGTGGGTCGCTTTTCCCGCGACGGCGCCCGCGGAGATCCGGAAGGCGCGCCGGGCGCTTTCGTTCGCCAGGTCGATCGAGAAGACGGCCGCGACCCCGAGGGCGACGCCGACCAGGCCGAAGACGAGCTGCATCGGGTGCCGGGAGAGGTGGCGCAGCCCCGCGAGCCCGAGGATCATGTCCGGACGCCCCCCGGCGGCGGTTCCTCCACGAGGCGGCCGTCCCGGATCGCGAGCACCCGGTCCGCGGTGCGGGCCACGGCGTCGCTGTGGGTGGCCACGATCATCGTGCGGCCGCCGCCGCGCGCGAGCTCCGCGAGGATCGCGAGCACCCGGGCTCCCGTTTCCGCGTCGAGGCTTCCCGTCGGCTCGTCCGCCAGCAGGAGGATCGGCTCGTGCACCACGGCCCGCGCCACCGCGACGCGCTGCTGTTCCCCCCCGGAGAGCCGGTCCGGGTACGTCCCGGCGCGGTCCTCCAGGCCGACCCTGCGCAGGAGCGCGCGCGCGGCCTCCCGGGCGGGGGCTCCCGTCCTGCCGTTCAGCTCCAGGGGGAGAAGGAGGTTCTCCATCACCGTCAGGGTGGGGATGAGGTTGTAGGACTGGAACACGAGGC
The DNA here is from genome assembly GCA_040758155.1 of Thermodesulfobacteriota bacterium. NCBI lineage: Bacteria > Pseudomonadati > Thermodesulfobacteriota > Thermodesulfobacteriota bacterium. The sequence continues at coordinate 23,751 of JBFLWB010000131.1, read as the reverse complement.
CGATGCGGGATCGGCGGAACAGCGTCCTCTCCTGCTCCGAAAGGGCGGCCAGGTTCGTGCCGTCGAGGATCACCTCGCCCGCGGTGGGGAGGTCGATCCCGCCGACGAGGTTCAGAAGCGTCGATTTCCCCGAGCCGCTGCGCCCGAGCAGCGCCACCGTTTCGCCCCGGGCGATCTCCGCGCGCAGCCCCCGGAACACGACCCGCACCGCGCCTTCCCCTTCCGGGTAGTCCTTCGCCACGCCGCGCAGCCGCACGAGGGGAGATCCTGACATGTTTCTATTGTATCGCGGGCTATTGGCGGTTCAGGAAGTCGATCAGGAGGCGCAGCCTTCCGAAGTTGCGGCAGTTGAAAGGGAACACGATCCTCTTCAGGTGGGCCAGGTCGGGATCGTCGGCCTCTTCCGGCAGCGGATCTTCCTGCAGGAACGACCCTTCCGAGAGCAGGTCCGCGAAGCCGGCGTTCATCTCCCGCAGCGCTTCCTCCCCGATCGGCTTCCTGACGCGGATCACGAAGCGCTCGCCGACGAACCTGGAGCTGTGGAAGACCCGGTAGTATCCCTCGATCTCCCCGACGGCCTCCTCGACGCTGTCCGTGATCCGGTACAACGCAAGGTCGTCGGGGGAGATCAGCCCCCGCGCGAGGAGGATCTCCACGGTCGAACGCTGCCACGCCGCCCAGAAATCGCCCCCCGGTTCGTCGACGAGCACCAGCGGGAAGGGATGGGTTTTCCCGGTCTGGAGCAGCGTGAGCGTCTCGAACGCCTCGTCCATCGTCCCGAATCCGCCCGGGAAGAGGGCGATCCCGCTGGACTCCTTCAGGAACAGCAGCTTCCTCGTGAAGAAGTACTTGGTCTGGATCAGCCGGGGGCTGCCCGCCATCACCGGGTTGTCCTGCTGCTCGAACGGAAGGAGGATGTTCACGCCGATCGAGCGGTCGCGTCCCGCGCCCAGGTGGGCCGCCTTCATGATTCCCTCGCCCGCCCCGGTGACGACGAACCAGCCTCTCCCGGACATCTCGCGGCCGAACGCCTCGGCCTGGCGAAACGGCGGAGATCCGGGAGCGACGCGGGCGGAACCGAAGACCGTGACCTTGGGGCGGTCCCGGAGGCTGTCGAAAATGCGGAACGCGTGCCGGAGCTCCCGCAGGGTGCGGGAGAGGAGCTTCAGGTCCGCGCGGCTCACGCCGTCCTCGGCGAGCCCGTCCACCGAGCGGTGCAGCTCCTGGATGAGCTCGTCCGGGGTGACCCGGCGGCTCCCGTTCCTTTTCCGGAAGATGGGCACGGCGAGGCGATCAGTTGTTCCGGGAGGGCGGCCTTGGAAGCACCAGCTGGATGGCCTGTCCGAGCTCCCCCATCTGGTAGGGCTTGGCGATCACCCCGCTGAAGCCGTAATCCCGGTACATGGACAGGATGGGGTCCTGGGAATAGCCGCTGGACACGATCACCTTCGCGTCGGCGTCGATGTCGAGCAGCTTCCGGACGCATTCCTTTCCCCCCATCGCCCCCGGCACGGTGAGATCGAGGATCACGGCGTCGAACGGTTTCCCTTCCTTCATGGCGCGGAGGTAGGCGTCGATCGCCTCCGAGCCGTCCTTCACCGCGTGCGCCAGGTAGCCCATCGATTCGAGGAGCGACACCGCGACGTCCCGCACCATCTCCTCGTCGTCCATGACGAGGATCCTCCCCTTGCCCTCGCAAGGCAGCGACCGGACGGCGGGGAGCTCCGGGACTTCGAGCCGGGAGCCGGGGAGGAAGATGGAGACGACCGTCCCCCTCCCGAGCGTGGAGTCCACGGAGATCGCGCCGTCGTGGCGCTTGACGATGGAATAGGCCGTGGCCAGCCCGAGCCCGGTGCCCTTCGTCTTCGTCGTGAAGAATGGGTTGAAGATCTTCGGGATGTTCTCCCGCGGGATCCCGGCGCCGTGGTCCTTGATCGAGATCCTCACGTAGTCGCCCGGGGGGAGGTTCCGCTCCGGAATGTCCTCGGCGACGACGTTCCTTACGTCGACGGAGATGATCCCCCCTTCGGGCATCGCCTGGGAGGCGTTGAGGACGATGTTGTTGATGACCTGGCCGATCTGGCCGGGATCGATGTCCACCGGGTGAAGGTCCGGGGCGATATCGATCCGGCACTTGATGGTCGTGCCGCGGATGGCGAAATTCGCGGATTCCTCGATGAGCTGCCCGATGGAGGATGCCTGCCGCACGGGGGCGCCGCCCTTGGAGAACGTCAGGAGCTGCCGGGTGAGGCTCTGCGCGCGGATGGCGGCCTTCTCCGCCTCCACGAGGCGGGCCCAGGTCGCGTCGCCCGGCGCGACGTCCAGCTTGGCGAGGGAGAGGTTCCCCATGATCGCCGTCAGGATGTTGTTGAAGTCGTGAGCGATCCCCCCCGCCAGGATGCCGATGGATTCGAGCATGTTCGCCTTGATCAGCTCCTCCTCCATCTGCTTCTTCGCGGTGATGTCGCGGAAGATGCAGCGGCCCGCCGTGGGCTTCCCGTCCTCGAACCGGCAGTTGACGGTGCCCTCGACGACGATCCGCCGCCCGTCCTTCGAAAGGAACACCGTCTCGACGATCCCGACGTTCTCGCCGGACATCGCGCGGCGGAGCCGCTCCTCCAGCCGGCCGACGCAATCCGGCGCCGCGATGTCGAGCAGGTCGAGCGTCTCGGCGTCCTCGGCCGTGTACCCGAGCGCCTCCCGCCACGCCCGGTTCACGAACAGGAAGCGGCCGTCCGGACCCACGCTCATGGCGAACTCGTTGGCGTTGTCGAAGAAATCCCTCAGCCGCTCCTCGCTCTGCCGCAGCGCCTTCTCGGCCTGCTTGCGCTCCGTGATGTCGCTGTTGCTGCCGCGGATGCCGAGGAACTTCCCCGTCTCGTTGAACACGGGCCTGCACAGGTGGCTGATCCAGCGCGTCTTCCCCTGCCGGTCGACGATGCGGAATTCGAGCATGCCGGGCAGGCGCTTCGCTTCCACCTCCCGTGAATGCTTCCGCCAAGCCTCCCGGTCCTCGGGGTGGACGATCGAAAGGAACATGTCCCTGGATTCGTAGAATTTAGAGGGGGGATACCCGGAGATCCGTTCGCACGAGGGGCTGACGTAAAGCATGTCCCCCTCGGGAGTCCGCCAGAAGATCCAGTTGGTGGCGAACTCGGCGAGCGTCCGGTAATACTCCACCTTTTCCAGCAGGTCCGCTTCCGTACGCTTTCTCCCGTCGACCTCTCTCGAAAGCCTGTCGACCGACGCGCGCAGCTCCGCGAGCTCCCCGCTTCCGCAGGCTCCAGGACCGGGACCTTCGTCCGCCACGTGGATGGGCCTCCGTTCCGACTCATCACGGGTTCGCGTCGATGACGACCGGCCGACCCGCGAAGAATACACCAGCCTCGAACCTTGCGCCACATGTATTATTATTAAGAAATTCCATACCGTTCGGCGGCCCCGGCCGCGGAGGCGACCCTTGAACTATCCCGTGTGGTACCTTCCCGGAGTCGGCGGCGGGCTGCTGATCGCCGTCATAGCCATCGTCCACGTCTTCCTCTCCCATTTCGCGGTGGGAGGCGGGCTGTATCTCGTGCTCGCGGAGCGCAAGGGGCTCCGGGAAGGCAGTTCTGCGATCCTTGCGTTCACGCGGGCCCACGCCCGGTTCTTCCTGCTGGCCACCGTGGTGGCGGGCGGCGTGACCGGGGTCGCCATCTGGTGGATCATCTCCCTGGTCCACCCCGCGGCCACATCGCTCCTGATCCACATCTTCGTCTTCGGGTGGGCCACCGAATGGGTGTTCTTCGTGGTGGAGATCACGGCCCTCCTCGTCTACTTCTACACGTTCGGCCGGATGGACGACCGCACCCACCAGGCCGTCGGCTGGATCTATTTCGGCGCCGCCTGGCTCAGCCTGTTCGTGATCAACGGCATCATCGGCTTCATGCTGTCCCCCGGTTCCTGGCCGCAGGACCGCTCGTTCTGGTCCGGCTTCTTCAACCCCCTGTTCTGGCCGGCCCTGGCATTCCGGACCGCCCTTGCCTGCGCGTTCGCGGGGGTGTACGCCTTCCTGACCACGGCGTTCTCGGCGGATGCCGCGATCCGGCGCTCCATGACGCTTTTCTCCGCGAAGTGGGTCCTCTTCTCCTTCCTCGCCGCCGTCCCGTGCGCGGTCTGGTATTACCTGGGAGCGCCGGAGCCGGCGCGGGAGCTGATCGCGGGGGCTTCCCCGACCATCCGCCGCACGCTGCAGGCCGGCATCTGGTCGCTGGCCGCCACGGCATTGCTGACCCTGCTCCTCGTGATCCGGGAGCCGGCCCGGCACACCCGGCCCGTCGCGGTTTTCATCCTGCTGTGCGCCTTCGTCTTCATGGGGGCGTTCGAGTGGACCCGGGAGGCGGCGCGGCGCCCCTACGTCATCCACGGTGTGATGTACTCCAACGGCATCCTCCAGGCGCAGCTGCCGGAACTCCGCCGGACGGGCTATCTCCCGGCCGCGCGGTGGGTGGGGATGAAGGAGGCGGGCGAGAGGAACCTGCAGGAGGCGGGGAAGGCGCTGTTCGTCCACCAGTGCCACGCCTGCCACACCATCGGCGGGTTCAACAACGACATCGTATCCCGCACCCGGAACATGTCCTATCCTGCGATGCTCTCCTATCTCCGGACGATCCACGAGAAGCGCTATTTCATGCCGCCCTTCGCCGGGAACGAGGCGGAGGAGCGGGCGCTGGCCGCGTTCATCGTCAGGGGGATCCACGGCAGGGAAATGGACGCCGGCGGGACGCCCGAAGGAGGGAAGGCGCTGTTCGAGTCCGAGTGCGTCGGCTGCCACGACGAAAGCCTGGTCCGGGAGCGCACGGCGGGGTGGGGGAGGGACCGGATCCGCAGGGCGCTCGATGCCTTGAGCGCCCTCAATCCCGACATGCCCGACTACAAGGGCTCCGCGGCGCAGAAGGATCTGCTGGCCGACTTTCTCGCCTCACCGGCCCCGCAAGGAGGTGCCCGATGAACCCGCCGATCCCCGCTCCCGACGCCCTCCCTGCCGCCTGGGGTTGGTTCCAGGGGCTCCTGATGCTCCTGTTCCCGCTCCATCTGCTCCTGATGAACGCGATGCTCGGCTTCGCCTGCGTTTCCCTGTACGCCCTGCTGAAGGGGGGGGAGACCGACCGGCGGCTGGCGCACGAGCTGGCAAAGGCGCTTCCGGCGATCGTCGCCTTCGCGGTGAACTTCGGCGTCGCGGCGCTGCTGTTCCTCCAGGTGATCTACGGACACCTCTTCTACGCCAGCTCGGTGCTGATGGGGCTGTTCTGGCTGTGCGTCCCGTCGGTCCTGCTCGTCGCCTATTACGCCGTGTACATCTACGACTTCCGCTTCGAATCGCTCGGGAAGGCGGGAGCGTTCCCGGCTGCGCTGGCGCTGCTTCTGTTCCTGGCGATCGGCTTCCTTTTCACCAACAACACGACCCTCATGCTGGAGCCCTCCCGCTGGGGGCGCTATTTCGGGAACCCGCACGGGACGCTGCTGAACGCGGATACCGGCGCGACGTGGGCGCGGTACGTCCATTTCCTGACCAGTGCCCTGGCGGTCGGCGGGCTGGCCGTCGCGCTCTTCGGGAAGTGGAAAATCGGGAAGGATCCGCTCCTCGGCGAGCGCGCGGTGGGGATCGGCATGCACGTCTTCGCGATGCTGACGGCGGCCCAGCTCTTCTTCGGCCTCTGGTACCTCGTCGCGCTTCCGAAGCCCGTCATGCGCCTTTTCATGGGGGGAAGCGCTCCGGCGACCGTCCTGCTGGCGGTCGGGACGGGGCTCACCTTCGCCGTCATCGCAACCGGCTTCCTGCGGAAGGTGGGCTGGAGCGCCGCCCTCACGGTTCCGCTGGTCTACGTGATGGCCTTCGTCCGGGACGCGGTGCGCAGGGGGTACCTGGAGGGGCAGTTCTCCCCGGAAACGCTCCCGGTGTCGCCGGAATACTCTCCGCTGGCGATGTTCGCGGCCACCCTGGTGGCCGGCCTTGCCGTCATCGCCTGGATGCTCAAGAAAACGGCGGAGGTTTATCGGAAAACGGGGTAGGCGCGATCAGCGGGTGAGCGACCGGATGACGTCCGTCTCCCCGGGGAATTCCTCCAGAAGCCGCTCCCGGGAAGGCAGCTCGAAGTCCCGGAAATCGAATCCGGGCGCGACGAGGCAGGCGGAGAAGCCGTAATCGCCCAGCGGGCGGGCCGCCTGGAAGGTCTCCGCGGGAACGACCGCGCCCGGCGGCCCCCCGTCCTCCACCCGGGCGATCCTCAAGCGGTGCGCCGCGCCCTGCCGCAGAAGGACCAGCTCGATCGGGCCGCCGGCGAGGTGGATCCACGCTTCCTCGCTCCGAAGACGGTGGAAGGCCGAGAAGTCGCCGCGACCCAGGCAGAACCAGATCGCGGTAAGCGCCGCGCGGGGTCCGGGGTACCCGGGAAGCCGCTCGAGCATCCGCCCGGAGCAGTGGAATTCCCGGAACCACCCGCCTTCAGGATGCGGCGACAGGCCGTATTCCGCGATGATCCGTTCCGCGTCCTCCATGTCCGCGATTATCTCCCGAACGACGTTTCCCATCTCCCGGCAGGAGCGGTCGCCGGGGCCGCGTGCCGCGTTGACGTGCGCGGAGACGTGTTTGCGCAGTTCCTCCTGCTCGCGGGCGTCGCCTTTTCCCCCTGAACCCGGACTCCCGGTAAAGGTTTTCCGGAATGCGCCGATAAATAAGGTAAACATGCCGGGGGTGGGCCGTGGGACTCATCCAGTGGAACGACGAGTACAGCGTGAAAGTCCGCCAGTTCGACAACCAGCACCGGAAGCTCATCGATATCGTCAACCAGCTTCATGACGCCATGAAATGCGGCAAGGGGTCGCAGATCATGAACAATGTCCTCGCGTCGCTGGCCGGCTACACGCAGGCCCACTTCTCGGAGGAAGAGCGCCTGATGCGGCTCCACGGGTTCCCGGGATTCGTCGCCCACAAGAGGGCGCACGACCAGCTCGTGGAACGGATCCGGGAATTCCAGCGGCAGGCGGAGGCGGACGGAAGCGCCATCACCCTGGGCGTCATGGTGTTCCTCAAGGACTGGCTGGTTCGCCATATCCAGGGGGAAGACGTGAAGTACGGCCCGTATCTCAATATGAAGGGGGTCGCCTGACCCGCACGCCTCCCTGACGATGATCAGGCCGATCCCGTAGCGATCCCCCGGTAGTAAGCCGCCGGACAGAATCATTCCCAATACCGAATCGAAGAACGAGGAATCTTCATCTTCTCAGGAAGAGGTCGCAATAAGACTTCTTGACCGGACGTTCGTGAAATTTCGACTTCGAATGAACGAATGAACGAATGAACGGGGGACAATTTGATGGATAAGAAGAAGCAGATTCTCGTTGTAGGCGAGTCCGGGACAGTGGGAAACGAGATCGTGGAGCAGCTCATCGCGCAAGGGCTTCACGTGAAAGTTTGGGGGAAGGATTGGGGCGACGCCGCGGAGTTCCTGCACGGCGTCGAGGGGAGGAAGAGCTGCTACGGCGAGGCATTGGGGCTGGGCGGGAAACAGACCGACAGGCAGGACGAAACCGCTTATTTGCCGCATTCAGAGGCGGGGCTGCGCGACACGAGCACGGGCAACTACGTTTCGGCGGAAACGGCAGATACCTCCGTTGCGGATTTCATCAAGGACGAGGGGATCCGCGCGGCATCGGGCGGGCGCGGCAACGCCTACAAGCAGGC